>NZ_CP102846.1:300000-556397 GCF_013307435.2 Microvirga terrae | reverse complement strand
ACGGCAGGCTATGGCCGCCTTGAAGCGCGGCCGAACGCTACTCCTCTTGCAGAGATCTGTCTCTGGTCAGGCCGAGGTCCCACATATCAGCTCTTCCCATGCAAAGGGCACCGGACACATGGTTCAGGAACACCGAGAGGCCTTGGCGCGTGCATAGAGTCTGCTGTCCGATAGGATCACCTCTCAGTGACTCCCGCCGCGGAGCCTGAGGGCATCGCCCAGCATCTGAACAACATGCTCCTCGTTACCCTCGTGCAATACAAACGGAATGCTTTGCCTCACAAGTGCGTTGATGAGCGGTCCATGCCCATCCCGAAGCGGCAGACTCACCAGCGTGGCGTCTATCTTACGCTCGTCGAGCAGTGCGAGCGCCTCGCCGCCAGTTGCTGCGATGGCCACAGCAACGCCTCCGGCTTCGTCGATCAACAGATCAAGTTCAGCAGCCACGAAGATGTCATCTGAAACGATCAGCACCTGCATACCGTCTAGCGCTACCTGCTCAACCTCATCGATTTCAAGCAGCATGTTGACGGCTCCGACGAGAGCGCCGGAAGCATCACGCAGTGGTGTCGGATGAGGGATGAACGGGACACGCGTACCATCCAGCCGTTCGGCAACAGCCTGGGTTCCCCGGACGGCTCGGTCTTCCTTGAGCGCAATCGCCATGGGGCACTCGTCGTGCGGCAGGGGCGTCCCATCTGGCCAATACAAGCGCCACGTCACGCACCATTGCTCGATGCCCAGCTGGGCCTGGCGGCCTGAAAACCTTACGGCTGCTTCATTGTAGAAGGTGATCCGGCCCGCAGCGTCTGTGGTGTAGACAGGGGCGGGGAACGCATCGAGTAACTCCCGGAATGTTTGCTCGTACGCGCTTGGTTCAACCCCATCACACTGGATCCCGCTAACTGGGCGAGCCTCGCCGTTGGCGAGGGCTTTGTTGTACTCTGTTACCAGCCGCTCGAAGTCAGAGCCGATGATCTCGGCTCGCGGTTGTTCGGCCATCGTAGGCACCCGTTCCGGTAAGCAGCTCAGATCAATGGAGAAAGCAATACTTACATGGTACGCGTAGGGCTCTGAAGCAAGGATCGGCGGTCTCCGGGAGAGCCCGAACACTGCCTCAAGACGTCCTTCCGAGTGGACTCATGCGGCTTTGTCATATCTGGACGTTCCCTGCCGGCAAGGATTCTGTTGAACGTGAGTGCAAATGGCCGGGTGCAGTCATATCTACGGCCTGTAAGTGCGGCTCATACGGCGTTTCTTACGTGCTTAGGAGCTGCGATGCAGAATTGATCCGGTGAACCTCCATCAACACCATCACGGTTCCCACCAGCTGGCGATGTTCGTCCCGCACCTCGACCGTGACCTTATGGGTGGCGTTTCTCGGCAGCCGCTCCCGCCCGATCTTCGCCGCTGCCTCAGCCGCCGCGCGTTCGGCGGCATCCAGGCTGTCGAACTCAAGGCCCTCGTCATCAGGCGTGAAGCTGCCGTCGTCCCGCATGTCGAAGTAGAAGCGTGGCATCGCGATCCCCTCTGAAAGGAGGCCTACAAACTTAGGAAGGGGCGATTTGTTCGTCGTTCCATAAATCATGAAGTCGTCTAATCGCGGGCAATTTTGCAAGTAGTTTTTCAAAAACTCACCGGCCCGACACTAGAATCGGGGTCGAGGAGGGACTAAGGAGAGCTCAGTCCAGGCGGATCATAGGCGCGCCGGCCACGCGTCCGTCTTTTCCAGTTGGCCAACGAGTTGATTGCGCACGATCCAGACCCGTTCCTCGACCTCGGCAAGAACCTGCTCGTGCGATGGTCCGAAGCTTGGACCTTGTGCGATGTCGGCGGACAGGGCCTCCATGGCCTCCTGAGGCGTTCGGCCCTTGAGGTCGTTGGGCGGATAGCGGGGGTCGACCTTGTAGGTCCTCCCGTAGACTTTCACGGAGAATGGATCCGCATAAACCGGGATGATGCTAAGGAAAGCCAGCAGCCAGACGGACAGCCCAAGTGCCCTGGCGGTAAAGCCAGCCATCGCCGCCTCCCGCTCCGAAGAAAATCGACTGGCTCATTCTACACCTCGGGGAGGAGAAACGGATCTTTGTTTATCGCACTCCGTCCTGACGCGGCCTCTGGCCTTTTGGCATAGCAATGCGAGGATGTCCTCACATGCACGGCCACCATACGAAGACCATGTATGAGAGTTAGAGTTGCCAATCCTTGAAGGCCTGGAGGTCGCCATGTACGTCGTTATCCGCAAGTTCAACCGCATGAGATCGGTTGCTGAGGCTGCCCGTCGCGCGGAGAGCGGCCTTGGCCAGATGCTCAAGCAAACGCCAGGGTTTCAGGGCTACTGCGTCTTCGATGCAGGCGATGGAATGGGTGGATCGATCAGTTTGTTTGAGAACCGGGAGGCTGCCGTCGCAGCCAACGAAAAGGCATTGGCCTGGATCCGGGCGAGCCTGACGGATGTCATCGATGGTGAACCTGAGATCACCATGGGCGAGGTTCTAGCCACCGTGACACCTTGAACGGGCGAACTTCAGCTCTCCCGTCAGCATCTCCGACGGGATTAGCAGCGAGCTTAAGTATTTGGGATTAGGGCTCACGCAGGCTTATGTTGCAGGCCGTACGCTCATTGTAGAGCCCTGGTGCCCCGAGGACTTGATCTAGCCATCCACCCGGAGCCGGACGTGAAGGCAATTGTCCGCACTCGGGTTCGTTCTCTGGAGGGAGCCATGCCGATACAGGGCCTGCAGAGAGTATGGCATGAAGGAGTAAAGACAGTGCTGAATGCCCCTCTCCGCCGCTCCCGGTACAGGTGAGGTGCCCAGGGAACAGTACAGCCGTGCTTCGGGGGCACGCTGCCAGCTGTCGATGTCAGGCATCTGTGATCAGGCTATGCCTATGACCCGAAGAAGGCAGTCAGCCCAGTAGGGGCGTGGTAGTGTCCCGCACCGACGTAGCTGATGAATTGAATGCGCTGGCGTGAACGCGCCCCGATGAAGGAAATCAGTCGAAATCCTCAGCCGTGGCGAGTGCTTCCCGTCAGAGGAGCGCATCTGCGGGCCGCATCTTGACCAAGTCCTCTATAGGTGCTGCGGTATCTACGGAGGGGGATCTCTGAACAGTTGAGCTTGCTCGTCGATGCTTTTCAACTCTGCGGATGTCGCTCGAAGATGTTTTCTACGGCGGTAAGCGGAGCTTAGAAATGGGATGGTAAATCCGATGGCAACAAAGGCTGACAACAAGATCCAATGTGCTTCAACGTCGATGGAGTAAAATGACCCGAGCGCAATCGAAGCAAGCCCTACTATGGTGGCGCCAACAACGCCCGATGCTAACGCCGTATTGATGGGCGCAGGCGCTTACTCTTCAGCGCGTTTTGAGGCGAGATCATGCCTCTCCGCTTTGGTCATTGAAAGGCCTCCAGAGGCCTCCATCGTGATCGAGCATAGGGCCGATTTAATGGCCCACGCAGGACAGCCGCAGAACCTTCCACTAGCTGCCACTTGAGGCAGCTTCTGCACATCTGTCGGAGGGCGTGTTCTCCCCAGTGGTGCAGCCCAACCGAACAGCATCGCGGCGTTCCCCGGGAATTGCGTGTTTGGCCTGCTGATGAGCGCCTCATCGGCAACCACCACCATATTGCAGTACGATCAGGGGTGCCGCCTTGGCAAGCATCACCGGCCGCTGATTCCAGAACTGCCAGCATTGCCTAGCGCCGCCACGTCGCCCCAACGTGAAGCTGAAGACCACGGCTCATGTAGGCGAATTCGGCTTCAGTCAGCCATGGTCGCAGACATTGTAAGCCGGTTCGTTGCGGAGGCGAGGGCTCCAAGGACATCGGACGGATAAACTCAGCCCCACAGACAACACAGCGGCACCGCATTGGTTGACCATCCCCCGATGGGGCATCCATGCGCCAATCTGTGAACAGCTCAGCCTTAGCACCCGAGTACCGATGGATATCCTCGGCGACGTCGCAGATTTCATGACCGTTCTCGCAGGTGACGGTCTCGCCTTTGCACGCAATCATGGGTTTTTTCCCGTTGAAACAACAAGACTATCACAACGTCGTGGGGCAGGCGCGTGTAATCGTATCATGAGCGAGAGCCATAATAAGACCAACCGAGAGTGACCAGAAGGATAATCGCGGATAAGCGCATGGAGGCCTGTGCCGGAATTGAAGCTTGCAGCCAACATTGCCCAGGATAGTGGCCGATTGAGGAGCGCTGTCCGCGGCCGTGTATCTGGACATCTTCAGTCTGGCGCGAAGACAGGGCGTCTGCCCCCTCTGCTGGCGAGAGGTGCCGTGACAAACAATGGAAGAAACGTGAAACGATCCAGGCATCAGGTAGCTGTAGTGAGACTTTCTGTTGGGGAACTGGCTTGGGTTCACCATATATAAGCTTGGAGCCGCTCAATGCGCTCCTCAAGGAGCGCCCATGCGGATCATGATAGCGACAGCCGTGCTTGCTCTGTTCATGGCGCCTCATTCTGTCCCGGCCAAGGGCAGAGCTGCACCGGAGGCAGTAATCCCAGCGGTGTCAGCGGCGAAGTCGTACACGGCGGATGAATCCGCCACGATGGCGAGAGCGGCCCGAACCAAGGCCGAGGCGCAGGAACGGGTTTGGGATCGCAAGATGAAGATTATCACGAAGGGCATCTGCACAGGCTGCTAAGCCGGGCGTGAGCCCGCGGCGGCGAGGGCTGCGACGTTTGCGAGGCATAGGCGCCGCATTGACGATCGCCGGTCAGGCATTGGTCAACCTTGCTCAAGCGGTTCCCATTCACAGAGGCATGGTGGCGAGGTACAGGGCCAGCATTAGCAGGCGCCTCAGGCCGAGAGAGCCTGCCATCCATGGTGTGAGCTGGCTCCCGTAGCGTTCTTCCAGGCGTCTTTGGCGCTTGCGGCAGGACAGTCGGAGTATACTTGGGGGTCAGTCGCGCTTTGACAGGAGGTGAGTCATGAGGAGGCATTACGCCCTCGCGTACTTAGCATTCGTCGCTGCGTGACGCGCGTCTGGTCTCACGCTTGAAGTGGCTCTGGCGTAAATGGCGAGCGCTCAACCAGCAAAACCTTGGCGGCCACGCCGACTGACCGGAGCCCATCGAGAATTCTTTGCATCTGCTCAGATCCTTGCGCCTTGCGGGCATCCTCCACAGTATGGAACTCCAGCATGGTGATCGTGTCCGGGCTGGCGCCATCAGTCGTACGATAAGCCATAAAGGACACCGCACCCGGGATTTGCAGAAGCTGCGCGATCCAATCCCGGACATGCTGGTTGTAGTCGTTCCAGCGATGGGGCTCGGTCGGGCGGTCATACTGAAACATGACATAGGCCATGGGATCCCTCCCTGAAGGCTTGCGCTACCACAGCACAGGGGAGCAATCCCTCATAGCGCTCAGAAGGATGCGCCCGCCGGTTCAGCCGCGTGGTCTCGCCAGGATCAGTCGGAGCGACGATTGCTCGTGAGTTCATTGGCGTTGATCACGCGCGCTAAGAGGTCTTGCAGAGTTTCCCGCTCCCGCTCCGACAGGGCTGCCATCACGCGATCCCGCACCGCAAGGATCGTCGGGTATAACCGTGCATAGAGTGCGAGCCCTTCTTGTGAGAGGCTGAGAAGGCGCAGGTCGCGTCCGTGTTTCCCCGGTGTCCGGCTGACGAACCCGAGAAGCTCAAGGTGCTTGACCATCCGCTGGGCACTCGGAAGGTCAATGCCGATCCGCTCGGCCAGTCGCCGCTCGTCGATGTTCGGCGCATCGTGGAGGGAAGCCAAAACCGCAGGCTCGACCAGTGTCAGGCCCTCTGGCTTGGTCACGTCCACCAGCGCGCGGTTCAGGATGGTGTGGAAGCGTCGCCCCAGATTGAACTCACTGCGGCGGTGAACCGGTGGCAGCGCCTGGGACAGCGGATGATCAGACGGATGGGCCAAATAAGCCCGCATGGGCGCATCGAGGTTTTTCACGAGTTGCGTCCCGAGGTCGTCAAAGGCCAGCGGCAGCACCCTGGACACGTAATCATAGGCCGCTCCTGAGAGGCAGACCAATCCAGGCTGTGCCAGCTTCTCCATGCGGGCGGCAATGTTCACCCCATCGCCAAAGATATCACCGTTGCGGACCATGACCTCCCCAACGTGGATGCCGATCCGGAAGGTCACCCGGCGTTCCTCTGGGGTTTCCTCGTTTGCCGCAGTAATCCTTTCCTGAATGCCAACCGCACATTGGACCGCATCAACGACGCTCGGGAATTCGGCGAGAATGCTGTCGCCTGCGGTGTTGGCGGTGCGACCTCCATATTGGGTGATGTGCCGATCCATGATCTCGCGGCGGGAATCGAGCAAGGCCAGAGTTCCGGTCTCATCCGCATTCATGAGGCGCACGTAGCCTGCCACGTCAGCGTAGAAGATCGCTGCGAGGCGACGGTGCATGACTGAGGCGCGCTTGTTCATTGTCGGACACCGCCCTTCATGGGCCAACCTAGACCCATGTCGCATCGGTAGAGCCTCTCGGTCGACAGGATAATTGGCCAGGACTGAGGGTCGTTCCTGACAGACCGGCGGCACCAGCGAAATTGCAACAACCGGCCATCCAGATCCGGATTCACTCACCCGTGGTAGCGGATCGTCAGCGTGCAAACGGCGAGAATGCCAGCCATCAGGAGAAGCGAAATCAACACTTGGGACAGCATCACATGAATCCCAGGATTACGGCTCCACAGAACAGGAAGGCTAGAGCCGCAGCAAAGAGCGCTTCGTTTTCGTAAGAAATGTAGGACCTAATTCTCTGAACCATGATGTCCTCCTCAATTTATTGAAGTATACGCGCTTATCATTCCTGAGTATATGATTGTCTCGAAGCATGCATTATTCGACAAGGTGGAAGGGGGCTTGCAATATGCGGAGGCAATCCGAGAGATGAGAAACTTGGAAAGCGGATCATTATGCTTCGTCGATCCGTCTGGGGCCCGCCTTGATTATGTGACCAGCGGGGTCTGATTGATGGACATGGCAATGAGGCAGCCGCCGCCAGAGATTTTGAAGAGTGGCACGGGTCTCGGTGTGCGAGAGAAGGTTTTCTTGATCACATTGGGATATGCCACGGGCGCAAACGGCAAGCCTCCTCCGGTGCCTAAGGCTAGAGTAGACTGCAATCTCTGATCAGAATGACAGGGGGAGGGCGCTTATGGACGAGGTGGCTCAACTCGCCCGGCAGTTGCTGGATAGCGGCGTAACAAGGCTGTCTGAGCGCGAGCAGCGGGTAATTCTCCACATTGCCAAGCGTTCGCATGTCGCTCGAAATGTGAACAATGTTCTCGAAGAACGGCAGACATTGGGCGAACGCTTGGCGGATCGGGTCGCTCAATTCGGCGGGTCCTGGACGTTCATCACGATCTTCACGGGGATGCTCATGGCTTGGATCGTCCTGAACAGCGTTGCCTTGGCCCGCGTCGGCGGAGGCTTTGATCCATACCCCTACATTTTCCTGAACCTGATCCTGTCGATGGTTGCCGCGCTCCAAGCCCCTGTGATCCTGATGTCTCAGAACCGACAAGCCGCTAGGGATCGGTTGGCCGCAGGCCTGGATTACGAGGTCAACTTGAAGGCGGAGGTTGAGATCATGGCCCTACACGACAAGCTGGACCGCATTCGCGTCGAGCATCTCGAAGGCTTGCTTCAGGATCAGACGCGGCGGGTTGAGGAGTTAGACAAGCTGGTGCGGGCAACCCTCGCTAAGCCACTCTCAAGCTGACCTGCACCGAATTTGGCTTTTACCGCCCTGGATCGTTCATGAGCGCTGGGGCTGCCACAAACCTGCGCCGACGTGCTCTGCTGCGACAAGCCAATCGACCTATGTCAGCTCGCGCAAGCCCTTTTCGGCTGAGATGCTGCACTGAGCTCGTCACACGCCTTGGCGGAAGGTCTGGTGATGGCCGATACTGTTCTCTAATGGGTCAAGGGGCAGCCCTCCGATCCTGAGCGATTTGCGATCCCAAGGGGTGTCTGCGTTCTCTACGTGCTCCAGGGCACTTGATGGGGTCAGATGGAGTGGAGCGACGTGGTTGAAACCGCAGTCAGCCCTCGTCACAGGCCGCATGCGACAAAATCGGCGTCGTCTTCCACACCCTCCCTCGGGCAACGCTCCGCTCGGGAGCTCGTCTCGACCTGCTTCTGCTGCTCCTCCTAGGCGGCGTGGAACGGGGTGCCGTGCCGGAGCATGGCATGCATGATGATCGCCAACCGGCGGGCGAGCGCCACACGGGCCTTCCTCATCGTCGAGCGCCGGGCAATCCCCAACGCCCACTCCTTGAGGGCCAGAGCGCCGCGGTAGCGCGTCAGCATTACGTTGGCGGCCTCATACAACAGGGTCCGCACCCGCCGGTCGCCGCACTTGGAGATGCTGCCGACATAGTCGATCTCGCCCGACTGGAACCGCCGCGGTACCAAGCCGAGATAGGCTCCCACATCCCGCGATCGGCGGAAGCGTTCCGGCGCGTCGATGGTGGCGACAAAGGCAAGCGCCGTGAGCTGGCCGACACCAGGAATGGTCATCAGCCGCTGACATGCTTGAGACGAGCGCGCCAGTAGCCGCATGTCACGATCAATTGCCGCAACCGCTTCCAGAACGGCTTTGCGGGCCGCAAGCAGGCCCTGCATGGCACCCGACAGACCTGCAATCCCCTGGCTGGCTTGGATGACCTGCTCGGTAAAGCGGGGGCTCAATCCGCGCGGCAACCGGACCCCGAATACTAAGGCCAGGCCGCGGATCTGGTTCTCCAGCGTGACGCGCTGCCCAACCAGCTTCTTGCGGGCGATAATCAGGGCGCGCACCGCATGAGCTGGCAGCGATTTGACGTGGACAGGCTTGTAGAAGCCGGTTCGGGCGAGATGGGCCAGGCCGCGGGCATCGTTGCGGTCCGACTTGTGAGTGGCCAGCGACTTGAGCGCCTGGTAGGCCTGCCGGCTCTCGATGCAGATCACCGGCAGCCCGAGGGCGGCAAGGCCATGGAAGAGCATGGGCGCCATGCGGCCGGTCTCAAGCACGATCTTCTCGCAGGCGGGTGCCGTCTCCAGCACGGCGGCGATCGCTTCTGGGGTGCTAGAGGCCTTCGCCTCCAGAACGACACCTCCATCCCGCTCGACCACACAGATGTGGGTCTCGTTCATCGAGACGTCTAAACCAGCATCGTAGTTCATGGCTGCTCTCCTGTGCACGTGGCCCGCCGATGTTATCGGCATCCAGGAAGAGCCGCCCCATTACCCAATGTTGAAAAAGTCCGCGAGTGCCATTCTTTGCGTAGTCGGCATACAGGATGCTGGGCCTGATCGGGTATGATGACGCTAGGGATAGTGCCTTATTGCGTTCTGTCCAAAGATCCACGCCTGCACCAGACCCAGCCCTTTTCTCTGCGAGCCACGCCTTGACCCTTACATTGGCGGCTTCAACGGTCACGCGGTTGTCGTAGATGCGCTGCTCGACCCGGTCGAGCTGGCTTTCAAGGACGTCCTGAGATTGGTCGAAGGTCGCTGCGCCGTTCGATTTCAGTGTCTCAAGGCGGCGATCCATCCCGTGAAGTTTGATCCGTAGCTCGTCGCATAGACGGCCCATCCGCTCACTCTTGCGCATCTCCCGAAAGATCCTGTCGTGATGATCATGGCTAGGGCGACTTGGTGCTGTACTTCGACGGCCACTCGTCGCTGTATTGGCTGACAATCCCCGTGCTGAAGACCTTGGCCCCTGGCCCGGCGGCCTGGGCTTCCGTCACTGCGGCGTTGATGGCCAAAAGGCGGGATTCATAGTCCCCATGGTGTTTGCCATTGACCCGGATGCGCCAGGCACCCTGATGTCGGACAACGTAAAACTCGGTTGTCATTGACTGATCTCCACTGGCCGACTGCTCGGGTCAAAAGGCCTCGCCAACCGATTCAAACTGGCCGACGAGTTTAGAACTGCTTGCCTGCCATCCAGCCTTGAACGTCGGCCCTGGCCTTTTCATAGGGCAGGCCGTAACGCACCTTCACCAGCGTGATCAACTGCTCCTCATTCTTGATCTCTGACAGATCCAAGGTGGTGAGACAGCTCCACTGCCGCTTCGCGTCTATGCGGTACCCGGTCTTGCGAGTGACAGTCTCATCGCTTTCACCGCCTCTAAAGCCAAACATCATAGCCTCCATTGTTGGGACAGGTCTCGTCGCGCCGTGACTGGCTTAAGCCATGTGCATGAGCACCAGCACAAACCAGTGGATGTGCTGGTGCTCATCCCCATTCCTGAGAGAGTTCAGCTGACAATGCGGTTGTCGGCAAAGTCGCTAGATCGCCGTCCTCAGGCAGACGGCGCCTACTGGCGGGCTGTCGTCAACTCTTGAGGATCGACCCTGACCGCCTGGACCGAACCCTGGTTCCCTGGTTGGAGGGGCAGGTAGATGGTGGTCGCAACCCGCCGGTAGGCGAGAAACGACAGCCCCTCAATCAGTTCCTCGTCGATATCGACCGCGTATGTGCCGGCAGGCTGCAGCTTGTCCACGGCCATCAGAGAGAAGGGGTGATCGAAGGTGATGCTCTCTCGGGTCGTGCGCATGAGCTACTCCTAGGCGGCGATCTTGTCGGCGCAATCCTTGGCGACCTGGCTGTTGCCTTCCGAGGTGCCGGGCATGGTCGCCCATCCATTCTTCAGGACGAGGTCGCCCCTGTTCCAGGACGAGGCAGTCTTGATGGCAGCAACCCGCTCGGCAAGCTGCGGATCGCGCTTGGATTGATCGACGCAGATCAGGGATAAAGCCGTGACCACCTCGGCTTTCGATTGATCGGCGGCCATCGTGCGAGCCGTGCCGCCGGTGACCCAACCGCCCCAGGAAAACCCGATGACGGCGAGCGCGACAGCGCCACAGGCGGCGCCGTAGAGGCCAGGCTTCAGCCATTCAGGGTTTTGCATGATGTTTTCCTTAGGATTGCGAAAGAAACTTATTGTTCTCTTAAACATCAATATAACACAGCGTAAGTTTTTATCTCAGCTTTATATTTATCTCGGTCTCTATTTATTTAGATGGCTCGTCCCCATATCTTACAACAGATCGATGCTAATTTCGCACCTACGGGATCGGGCCATTGCTGCCCAGTCAGCACAGCTTGGTTTGACCGGAGCCTGAGGTGTCCCTCGAGAAGCTCCGTATGAAAGAGGCTGCCATGAGATTCCTGGTCCAGTTCAAGAGGTTTCGACGCGGTGTTCCAGAGGTCATCGGAACCCTGCCCATCACCGCTGCCGACGCTGCCGCAGCCTTGGCATTTGCCCGGAGCCTTGCCGGAATGAGACGTTGGCCACCCCGAACCGATGCTCTGCGTGTGATGGACGATGGTGGCCGCACGCTGCTCGACTGGACGGCGCCGGTAGCGGCCGCGGAGCCGGTCATCTACGCACCTGCCTCTGCGCCGGCAAAGCCAAGTAGCGACATCCCCCACCGCACTCCGCCAAGAGTGGCAAAGCACTCACAAGAGAGCCGATCAACGCCCCCCTCAGGGAAGCACCTCTTCGCTGTGGGACAGGCCGTTTCCTACGCGGAGGACGGTCAGCCCGAGACCTGGAAGGGCGGCTATGAGATCGTCAGGCTTGATGATCCCCGCGACGAGCCCCAATACGCGATTAGAAGTGCTGATCAGTCGTATGACCGGATCGTCCATGAGCACGAACTCCGCGAGGACCTGGGCGCCCGTGCCCGCGGCCGTTGAGCCCCACCTCCGGCTTGTATCCGGGGTAGTCAAGTACCTGCACCACGCTGCCGAGGGTGCACGGCAAAACGGAGCCGTTGGCTGCACGAAGGAAAGCGAGCGAGACATGGCCCAGAACATCCTCAGTTCGGCGAAAGCGATCATGCGCAAGATTTTGGGCGCATTGACTTCTGCCCCAGCTCCCGCCGTGCAACCACGACCGCAGCTCAACGGAAGGCGGGGTTACGGAGACGACAGCATCAAACTGCCCGGCTGAGCTCTGAGGGCGCAGTCGCTCGGATTGGGGCTGCTCATCAACGCCTCTCGCCGCTGGGCGAAAGCGGCAAGAGGAGGAACGTGTCGGTCACAGGCGTCCCTGTCCTGTTACAGGCCAGCTCTAAGCGGCGCAGGCCATCCTACTGCGCTCGGGGCGGCCTCGTTTCGCGGCGGATGTTTTCGAGCTCATTGCGAGTATGCTCCATCTCCCGCCGGACTGCGCCGATATCCCAGCGCAAGTCCTCGATCGAGCGCGTGATCTGCTGGGTCAGCTCCCGCAAGTCACCGCGCGTGATCGATACGTCGTGCTATCCTGCTGAACGCTCGCGCCATCCGGTGTGCCGTCACGATGGTAACGAAGGCTCAGAGCATCTCGCACCTTGAGATACATGCACTGGGTATCCGGATCACGCCGCGTTAATGGAGGGGTCTCCCGTGCCGTTGCCAGGGTGGCGAGGACCAGCAACCCAACAATGATTGCCATTTTGATCATCGATCCTCCCTGTCAAGATGTGGGGCTGTGTGCCGGAAAGTCCATGGTGTTCCAGGAACCACAGCCTCAATGAACGAGCACGGCGTCCGCTGTAACCATGAGGCCCCGCACAGCTGAGGCTAGCGCTACGTCCGAGCCATGCCAAAGAGGTTCGCAAAAGCTTGGTCGAATATAGGAAGAGGGCCGAGGCGGTGCCTCGGCCCTCTTCTAGTTTCCTCGCATCCAGTGCTGAAATGCATCAGGCGACGCGGCTGGCCTTCTTCGTCTCAGCCTTGAGTGTCTGGCCGGCCTCGTTCGCCACCCGTGTGGCGACCTCGGCGATCCGGCGGGTGCCCTCAATGGTCTGCTCGAGATTGTGCCGCATAATGGTGCTCTGAGCCGCCACGACGTCCGGAAGGGACTGGCAGCGTGCCAGCACGCCGAAATCATCAAGGTTCTTCTGCAAACGCTCCTGCGTGAGGCTGAACCACTCGCGCGAGAGGTCCTGCACCCCGCGCGTCAGCATGGTGCTGGCCTGCGTCATCATCTCAAGGCTCTGGGCTCCCTGACGGGTGAGCTCCTCGCGGCCTTCGCCCGTGATGCCATAAGCCTGCGTGACTTGATCGGTGAAGCGCCGGGTGTGCTCAGAGACAGAGTTCAGACCAGACCGCATGGCGTCCTGTGTCTCCTCCACCTTGGCGTGAATGTATTCACCCCGACCTTCAGCGCGGTCGTTCGCCTTGTTGGTTGTATTGTGAGCGACAGACATATGGGTTGTCCCGATATTGATAAATACAAGTACGCATAATTCCAGCCTTGTGAGCCAATCCGGAAACAGCTTGTATTTAATTGTTATTCATTTCCTCTTGAGCACAATCGCAGCACTTTACGTTTATAATGCGGCCATCAGAAGCTTTCACTGTGTGTGGACCATCCTACCTCTATTTTATTCGAACGATCCTGTACACCCAGGGTGGTCTTCCACCCAGTGCTTCTCAGCATCCCTGTTTCATTGAGAGCCTGACGGTGGAGCGATATCGTCCCCTGGGGTCTCTTGCTGTTCGACCGGAGACAAGACGCGGAACGTGAAGATCGTGAACAGAGTCATGACGATGGCAATGTCGTAGCTGTCAAGACCCACAGCAGCTCCGCCGCCAATGAAGCCGATCCGTGATCAGGCCCTCGATGATCCGCGCCTGCGCCTCTGCCGAGGTCCCGGCGCTTGCCTCAGTCGCCTGAACGAAACCGCAGTGTGCGGTTGATCGCGCAACCGGAATGGCCCGAACCGTGGTGGTAAGCCTTGCCAGGAAAATGACCGGATGGCTCAAGGCTGAATGCGCAGAACCAAGGCACTCAGGAACGTTCCCCAGCGTTATCTCAGTGGGTTGCTAGGGAGGCTTCCCATGGACATCGAGGACCTCAAGTCTTTGTAATGCCGCTCATGGCGGCTCTGGGTTTGACCACCCTCAAGGCGAATGGCACTGTTTCTAATCAGCACGAAGAACTGAGAAGGCTTACCCACGATATTGCCGACCTCAAACGGCGAATCTCCGACCAGATCACGGTCATCCGGGGCCTGGCTTGGGTGGCGCAAGACACAGGCGTCCATGAAGGAGGCCCTCAATGAGATGCAGGGGACGCTCAGGAAATGGTACGCTCACCGTGACTCGCACCTTAAGCTCCCGGCGTTCTCGGTACCATCGGGCTTCTTCGGTAGCGTTGTCCCATGGATCTATTGACGCGTCAGAGTAAATCGGAGCAAGTGGATGGTGACACGAACGGCCCGTTTGCAGGACTTCAGGACTGAAGGATATCCAGGCTCTGGGCTGCCAGTGCAGGTTTTAGCCGAAGACCATGTCGGGACCTACATCCTTCCATTCCCGTGTCAGCACATAAACGGGGAGTGGCGGAACGGGACAACCGGGGAGGCCGTCCAGGCCAGCATCCTTGGGTGGCGTGAGGTGCAGACAGAAAGCCGAGACCGCACGAGCCCTGCTCAGCAATCGCCCAAAGCGTGAGTGGCCCCGCATATCCTGATCTAACCGCTGCCAAGCCGACGCGGCAGCAAATTCTGACTCTATATCAAGCTCGGGTGATCGCCACCTTGCAGGGGCTCTGCATAGACGGCTGAGGCCACATAATTGTGCCTTGGACAGCCGGACGGGTTTTGACGCCAGAAGGTTGTCACTCTTAGACCCACAGAGTGATCGGATTTTCTATGGCGCTTTAATTTCCCGCGAGGCTTCGGAAGGTGTTACACTCTGGGTTAACATCAGGAGAAGCAGACATGGCCAAGGGTGAACAGCGCGGCAACCGCGAAGCGAAGAAGCCCAAGAAGGAAAAGACAAAGACGATTGCCGCTGCGCCTTCGACAAAGGGGACAGTGGGCTCAAACATCGGATCCAAGAAGTAGCAACTCGCTGAAGCCGATCTGGCTAACCTTACAGCCTCGGCAGCCACTTGCCACGCTTTGCGTCCGAAGTTGGAATTCGTCACAGCCTGCGTTTAGGTCAGATTGCAGCCTCGGTGTTCTCGGATGGGCTTGAACCTGTGCGACCAGCGCACGGGCCTTAGGCATCATTGGGGCTGTCAACCAACATGCGCGATTGCGTGATCCAGGCTTCCGCCGGAGGTGCTGATGGGCCTTGTTCCGCGGAGCCTGAGTGTGCTCGGAGCTACGTTCGGCCTTGTCGCAGGAATGGCTGACGAGTTCATGGACGCACAGGAGGATAAGGCATGCAGTTAATCTCCAGCCCTGACGACATGAAGAACTGGACCCCTCGCTCAACCTTCTGAGAGGACGAGATGAGGTCACAGGAGCGCCAGAGTTCTCCCCCGGCTGAGGTCACGCGGGGAGAGAAGATGCTCACACCGGATGACATGGCGGCGATGCTGCCGTTGAAGGGCCTGGGCTGGGCATCGAGCGGATTGCTCACGAACTGAGGTGCAGTGCCTTGACCGTTCGCCACGAGCAGGCCGAAGGCGGTGACCGAGCATATCGGCGTCCCGCCCGTCGGCGCACCTTGTCTTAGGATGCTCAACAAATGAAGACACGGACTGTGAGTAGCTGTGAAAGTCAGAATTTGATCTGTCGGACAGTGTCAGAGAGGTCGTGTTCCGCATGAGAAAGCCGACTCCAGAACCCGCCATTCTGGCATGATCGCTCTCGGCTTGGGGCTGCCAGAAGGCGACTCGCTTTGACACTGTCCGTCAAATCAAGTCCAAGATTCTACAGAGTAGCCGAACACTCGCTTCACCTACTCTCGTTTCGTCCCGGTCATTTGGGACATAAATATCTCCTGGATCTGCTCAAACCCTTTGAGGGTGGCCGGCAGCCAGGTTCTCAGCATGGCTTCAGGCTCCATCGCCCGGATGTTTGCGGTTATGCGGTCCTGCACCTCTCGCATGAGTTGCTCTTGCATCGGCTTCACATCCGGTAGCCCTAGAAAGGACCGCGCCTCTTCAGGCGTGCACTCTACGTCCATGGTGATCTTCATCTGACATCTTGCTCCAGCATCAAGCGATAGGCTGTCGATCTTTAGTGTCGTACCAGGCCTGAATATGCGAACGCCCCTGGCTCTGAACCAGGGGCGTTCGCTGCGAGGCCAATCAGGGAGGACTACGCGGCGCGATGAGCGCTCCGGTCGGTCTCAGATGTGGCGGTCCGGGCCACAGTCTCGGCGACACGGGTGTGGATTGGCACTGAAGCTTTGACCCCTCCTCAGGAAGCCGCGACGTCTGGGTTTAGCGACATAAAATAGGAACTCGGTGGGCTCACGATCGGCGCCGGTGATGACCCCGCCGATGCTACGAACTCGCTGGCAATCGCATCTGCATAACGGCAGTCAGCTCAAGGGTCCGAATTCGACGCTTAGCTACAAACATGAAATAAAACGCAGGCACATGGTCTGCTTGAAGCTGTTTACAAGTGTTTACCGCAATAATTCCCTAATTTGGCACCTTGTAGTGAAACGCAAACAAAAAGCCCTGGATCGCTCCAGGGCTTCTTCTTTGTCGCGTTGTGCGAGGACTTAGAAGTCCATGCCGCCCATGCCACCACCCGGCATGGCCGGAGCGGATTCCTCCTTCGGAGCCTCGGCAACCATGGCCTCGGTGGTGACCAGCAAGCCGGCGACCGACGCTGCATTCTGCAGAGCGGTGCGGACCACCTTGGCCGGATCGACGATACCGGCCTGAAGAAGATCCACGAACTCCTCTGTCTGAGCGTTGAAGCCGAAGGTGTCGGAACCCGTGTTGTCGTTGATCTTGCCAACCACTGTTGATCCTTCGACGCCGGCGTTCTCGGCGATCTGACGGATCGGAGCCTCAAGGGCGCGCAGCACGATATTGATCCCAGACTTCACGTCCGGGTTGTCGCTTTGGAGCTTTGCGACCGCACCCTTGGCACGCAGCAGAGCCGTGCCGCCGCCGGGGACGATGCCCTCTTCCACCGCAGCGCGAGTGGCGTGCATGGCGTCATCCACCCGGTCCTTCTTCTCCTTCACCTCGATCTCGGTCGAGCCGCCGACGCGGATCACCGCGACGCCGCCGGCGAGCTTGGCCAGGCGCTCCTGGAGCTTCTCGCGGTCGTAATCCGAGGTGGTCTCCTCGATCTGCGCCTTGATCTGAGCCACACGAGCCTCGATGTCGGCCTTCTGGCCGGCGCCGTCGATGATCGTGGTGTTCTCCTTCTCGATGCGTATCCGCTTGGCGCGGCCAAGCATGTCAAGGGTGACGTTCTCGAGCTTGATGCCGAGATCTTCAGAGATCGTCTGGCCGGCGGTGAGGATCGCGATGTCCTCGAGCATGGCCTTGCGGCGGTCGCCGAAGCCAGGAGCCTTGACGGCAGCGATCTTCAGGCCGCCACGCAGCTTGTTGACCACGAGGGTGGCGAGCGCCTCACCCTCGATGTCCTCCGCCACAATCAGCAGCGGCTTGCTGGTCTGCACCACGGCCTCGAGGATCGGCAGCAGCGACTGCAAGGAGGAGAGCTTCTTCTCGTGGATGAGGATGTAGGCATCCTCGAGCTCCGCGATCATCTTCTCGGCGTTGGTGATGAAGTAGGGAGACAGGTAACCGCGGTCGAACTGCATGCCCTCGACCACGTCGAGCTCGGTCTCGGCGGTCTTGGCTTCCTCGACCGTGATCACGCCCTCGTTGCCGACCTTCTGCATCGCCTGAGCGATCATCTCACCGATGGAAGCATCACCATTGGCCGAGATGGTGCCGACCTGGGCGATCTCCTCGGACGAGGCGACCTTCTTGGCGCGAGCCTGGATGTCCTTCACGGCCTCTGCCACAGCCAGATCGATGCCGCGCTTGAGGTCCATCGGGTTCATGCCGGCGGCCACCGCCTTGGCGCCCTCGCGCACGATGGCCTGGGCCAGAACCGTCGCGGTGGTGGTGCCGTCGCCAGCCACATCGCTCGCCTTCGAGGCGACCTCGCGGACCATCTGGGCGCCCATGTTCTCGAACTTGTCGGAGAGCTCGATCTCTTTGGCGACGGTGACGCCGTCCTTGGTGATCCGGGGAGCGCCGAAGCTCTTCTCGAGCACCACGTTGCGGCCCTTGGGACCAAGCGTGACCTTTACAGCGTTGGCCAGAATGTCGACGCCACGCAGCATGCGAGCACGAGCATCAGAGGAGAATTTTACGTCTTTGGCAGCCATGAGCTGAACTCCTGTTAT
This sequence comes from Microvirga terrae, assembly GCF_013307435.2. Classification (NCBI taxonomy): domain Bacteria; kingdom Pseudomonadati; phylum Pseudomonadota; class Alphaproteobacteria; order Hyphomicrobiales; family Methylobacteriaceae; genus Microvirga; species Microvirga terrae. The sequence goes on along the minus strand of NZ_CP102846.1, from coordinate 538,270 downwards.
TTGTTATCTGGTCGGGCCGGGCTGTTTAAGCCGCCTTCTGAGCCGCGGCGGACTGTTCGATCACGCCCATGATGTCGGATTCCTTCATGATCAGGAGATCCTGACCGTCGATCCGCACCTCGGTGCCGGACCACTTGCCGAACAGGACGCGGTCGCCGGCCTTCACGTTGAGGGCAGCAACCTTGCCGTTCTCATCGCGGGTGCCCGGTCCGACGGCGATCACTTCGCCCTCTTGCGGCTTTTCCTTGGCGGTGTCCGGGATGATGATGCCGCCCTTGGTCTTCTCTTCGGCTTCGATGCGGCGGACGACGACGCGGTCGTGCAGCGGACGGAACTTCATAGGCAAGCCTCCTCGTACTTTGGAATTGGAGGCACTCGTCTGCGCCGAGCGGCACGATTAGCACTCGACGCATCGGAGTGCTAAGACGAGTTGATAGACCGATGTTCGGGCCGAGGCAAGCTTATCCTTGAGGATACAAAAGATCTGAGCGAACGGTCACTTTTGAGCAGCGTTGACCCCATACAGGTCGCTTGGCCGCTCAGAGATGGGGATCAGCCGTGTTGAGTTTCGAGGCCGTCGAAGAGGTCTGCGAGAGCAAGAGCATCACCCTTGTCATTCATCCGGCCATCCGGCGCGCCGTGAGGGGCTACGAAGAAAGCTTCTATATCGGCCTGCGCTGCTTTCTGAAGGAAGAGGCTGACGGGATCTTTTTCCTGCCTCTCTGCGACGGCGGCTCTATCCGCCTTGCCTTCTCCCAGCGTCACTCCTCCGGAGGGCACCCGATCCTGAGGGTCGACCCGCTGACCTCAGAGGGGCTGGACCAGATCAAGGCTACCATCCGAGCTAGCAGCTGAGCCCTTCGCTCAGGCTCCTGCAGCCTGCCGAGCTAAGATCGCTGGGGCCTCGGGCAGGCCGGGCGGATAATCGCTGCCGGTGATTGCGGGCGCAAACAAAAAAGCCGCCCCACAAGGGAGCGGCTTCAAGACCGAGCGGCACAGGCCTATATCCTGAACCGATCATCAGCAATTACGCTGTTTCGATGTTGTTGACGGCGATCTTACCGGAGCGGCGATCCTCGGTCGTGTCGAAGGAGACCTCCTGGCCTTCGGCGAGGCCACGCATGCCGGCCCACTCAAGGGCGGTGGCATGGACGAACACGTCCTTGCTGCCGTCGTTCGGCTGGATGAAGTCGAAGTGCAAATCTCATATTTGAGTCCAGTCCGTCATCTGGGCTCGTCTGATGGTCGTCCGGGCGGCAAACTATCGGGGCAGAGTGCAGCGATGCGCTCGGCAATCCCCGCGACTGACAGGCAGGCATCAGGATGGCCACCATTATCGCTGCATATGGCATGCTGGGATTCTCAGCTTCCTCTGGCTTCTGGACAAAAGCTATGCCGCCATGCCCTTTGATTGCGCCTAGTCCCGCCGCTCCATCCCCGCCTCCGCCACTGAGAACAATCCCCATGACATGCTCGCGGTAGATTTCAGCCGCCGAGAGGAACAAAGGGTCGGCGGCGGGGCGGACATGATTGACCTTCGGTCCCTGATCCAAAAGGATACGGCCCAACCCCAGGGTCATGTGATGGTCAGGCGGCGCGACATAGACATGGCCGGTCTGGATCAGGGTGCCGTCGTCAGGATGCGAGACGGGAAGCCTGCCGACCCAGCTCAGGATCTGCGGGAGCAGACTGGGACGAGGGCCGATGTGCAAAACAATGAAGACGGATGCCGCGCAAGGGTCTGGCAGGGCCGCCACGATTTGCTTGAGCGGCCCAAGACCACCAGCAGAGGCGGCAATCACGACAATGGGGTTCATGGCACCACACCAACGTCCCACGACGGGGTAACGTTCAGCTTCCTGCGGAACCAAGTGTTAGATTCCATCCACTAGCAGTCTGCATGATCTATCGGACGAACGCCGCAATGTTAAGCCAGAAACTTTTTTCCGTGTTGCTGATCGCCGGCTGCCTCGTTGTGTACAAGATGGGAATTTGGAAGGGGCCGGGAAAACGCCCCATTCTCTGAGGTGATGGAGGAGATGCTCAACAAATCTCATGTGCTCTGGTCTCATGTGCTCTGGAGCAATGCTTCTGCTGGTCCTCGCATTGAACACCACTCTCGTCGGAGACTCCATCGCCGTGCACCTCGTCATCGTGCACGGCTGGTCTTGGTGGCAAACGATGCCAGCGATTGTTTTCGAAAGTCTCCCAAAGAGGAGCTCACCATGAGACCACACCGCTATGCTGTAGGTCTGCCCGTCAGCTATGCTGAGGATTGTGCACCCAACGATGTTTGGAGGAGCGGCTACAAGATCGTCGACTTGGTCTCTGGCGGAAACCGGGAGCCCCAGTATCAGATCCGGAGCGCCGACCAGAGCTATGACCGGGTTGTCTGGGAATCCCAGTTGCAGGAAGATCCCGGCGTGGGGACGATGCGGCTCAACGGCCATGTCATCCGATCTCCGACGTCATAGGGAACTCTGCAAAGTCAGAGTCCTGAAGGTTGCACCGCACGCGAGATCATCGCGTGTGGATTGATCCTCCGGATCATCTGCAATCCGCATGGGTTGGGCGACGGAGCTGCCATGTCGGCGAGGAGGTCAGCGCTTCCACTTGCCTTCATAGCGGAACTCCGGGGCCGATTTCAGCTGCTCAAGATCCGCGTTCATGGTCGCCTGCCATTTGTTCTCACCTTCTGTGTACCGGATCGAGATCGCGGATGGGTCCACAGCCACATAGCGCGGGCTGCTGCCCAGGACCTCTCCGACGGATAGCACAACTCCGATGATCTGGCCGCCCTCGAAGACAACGTCCTCAATCTTACCCATCTCTTTCCCGCCGGCGCTTTGGACGTTCAGGCCGATCAGCCGTGAACTCAGAAGGGCATTGTTGCTAATCGTAATGAACTTGGGTGCACTTGACGCTGGTGGGGTGCTCTGAGCCTGAGCAACACCTGACCAACCCAGAGTGAGGAGAAGGATAATCGCAGATAAGCGCATGGAAGCCTGTTCCTGATTGAAGCTTAGAGACAACCTTGCCCAGGATAGTGGCGGATTGAGGAGCATTGCCGATGCCGTGTAACTGGACATCTTCAGTCTGGCGCGAGGGCAGGGCGTCTGCCCCCTCTACTTGCAAGAGGTGCCGTGACAAACAACGGCGGAAACGTGAAGCGATCCAGGCATCAGGTTAGGGTAGCGAGCCTTTCTGTTGGGGAACTGGCTTGGGCTCACCATATATAAGCTTGGAGCCGCTCAATGCGCTCCTCAAGGAGCGCCCATGCGGATCATGATAGCGACAGCCGTGCTTGCTCTGTTCATGGCGCCTCATTCTGTCCCGGCCAAGGGCAGAGCTGCACCGGAGGCAGTAATCCCAGCGGTGTCAGCGGCGAAGTCGTACACGGCGGATGAATCCGCCACGATGGCGAGAGCGGCCCGAACCAAGGCCGAGGCGCAGGAACGAATTTGGGATCGCAAGATGAAGATTCTCACGAAGGGCATCTGCACAGGCTGCTGAGGCACGCGTGAAGTATCTGGAGGGTCCTCGGCTCCGGACGATAGGCACGTCGTTGCAGATAATGGTCGCCTTTGGCCGGCCGGCGGTGGAGAGGACGCGTTATCGTCTATCGATCGCCTCATGCTTGGGGTGGATATCAAAAAGCCAGCTTTCTGCCCTATATATTGTGATCATGAGCCAAGATCCTAAGAAGCCAAGCCAGCGTCAGGATCTCAAACGGTGGGATGATGAGGGCGGGGCGCCCCGATCTCACCGCTCGCGAAAGCCGCACCCTCCATCCAAGGGAGAACCAGCTCTCTACTACTTCAACGTCCGGACCGAGGGCGGTGTGATCGAGGATCCCGAAGGGGAGGTGTATTCTGACCTTCAGGCTATGCGAGTTGCTGCCACCGACAAGGTACGCGACATGATCGCAGTAGGGGATCAAAAGGGCGAGGATCGGCGAAGCTGGCAGATCGAGATCATGGACAGAGCCAATCAGCCCGTCCTGACTATGATGTTCTCGGAAGCGCTGGATCCCAGGCCGGGTGGTTAGACTGAGCGGATCAACCGCCTCAGGGTAGCTGGGGCGCAGAAAGTGAGGCCGGTATGCACAAAGGTTTCCTCGAAACCGCTCAGGATGTTGTCAGCGCCATCCGGAAAGCAGTGAGGCGCCTGGAAGGGCAACCCGCTCTGGCTTCGAAGGTTAAGCTTAACGGCCGGCGGGGCTATGGAGACGGGGATATCCCGTCCCTGACAAGAAGGTGGACGAGCACTAATCCTGAGCGACGTCTTCCTCTAAGGGACGAACACGAGAAACAGGAACGTCGCAAAGATCACGAGATGGACGAAGCCGTAGAGAATGTTGGTCCGCCCGGTACCGAAGGTGAGAAGGCTCGCGACAGCCGTGAGCATGAGCAGCACGGTGTCCTCGCCATCGAGCCCCAACACGAGGTCCTTCTGGAGCGTGAGGTTGACCGCCACAACCGTGGGAATTGTCAGGCTGATGGTGGCCAGTGACGAGCCGAGAGCCAGATTGAGGCTCTTCTGCAGCTGATTTGCCTGTGCCGCCCGAACCGCCGCGACGCTCTCCGGCAGCAGAACCAGCAGGGCCACAACGACCCCTATGACAGCTTCAGGAGCGCCGACGAGTGCCGTACCCGCCTGCACGACAGCAGCGAACATCTTCGAGAGCAGGATAACCGCGCTGAGCGAGAGGACGAGCAGAGCCGCGCTCACCAGAACTGAGCGATTTCGAGGCATCTCCGAGCTCGCACCCAGACCCTCGGTGTCGAGCACAAGGAAATAATCCCTGTCGCGCACAGTCTGGATGTAGAGGAACACGCCATAGAGTGCCAGGGTGATCAGGGTCACGAAGATGAGTTGGCTGGGCGAATAGAACGGCCCGAGGCGTGCCTGCGTGTAGTTCGGCAGAACGAGGGTGAGAGTTGCGAGCACGATCAGAACGACGAGGTAGGCACTTGCGCCCGTCACCCGAAAGCCTTGTTCGCGATAACGCAGCCCGCCGAGCAGGATGCATAGGCCGACGAGTCCATTGCTAACGATCATGATCACCGAAAACACTGTGTCACGAGCAAGCACCGGGCTGCTGTCGCTGCTCAGCATGATGGAGGCGATGAGTGCAACCTCGATCACGGTGACGGCAACGGTGAGGACCAGGGTGCCGTAGGGCTCTCCTGTGCGGCGCGCGATGACCTCGGCATGGTGGACCGCCGCGAACACGGTGCCGATCAGGAGAGGGATCAGTGCGGAGGCAAAAAGCATCCCAATCGGCGAGGAGATGGTGTCACCGCTCAAGCCGTAAATGGAGGCGAGCGCAAAGAACAACAGCGCGGCCGCAGGGAGCACCCAGACTGAATGGAGCCTTAACCTGCTGAGCTTGAACATACCTTTGTTTCCCGGTTCTGAAACTGTCTGAGATTTGAAGATTTCGACACGAACAACAGGTGAGGTGAGGACACGGCTCCATTGCAGGTACGGGCTTCGACGGGAGTTGCTCCCTCTAGCCAGGTAAACAGAGCACCATGATCAATCCGACCGGGAAGTTCCGCGTTATCACCACACTTCCCCGGCCAAGGCGGAACCGATGACGCAGGACCAGACCCTCGCCTTTACCATCTTGGCTGGAATGATGGGCCTGTTCGTCTGGGGACGCCTGCGATACGATCTCGTCGCCGTCCTGGCCCTCCTGGCCACTGTGTTCGCCGGCATCGTGCCGCATAAGGTGGCCTTCTCCGGCTTCGGGGACGACATCGTCATCATCGTCGCGAGTGCGCTGATCGTCAGTGCGGCGGTCGAGCGCTCCGGCGTGCTGGAGGCGGCCCTCCATCGCGTCTCGCCATACATCACGTCCGTGCAGGGCCAGATCGTGATCCTTGTGACAGTGGTCACGGTCCTGTCCGCCTTCGTCAAGAACATCGGCGCACTGGCCATGATGATCCCGGTCGCCTTCCAGTTGGCGCGTCGCTCCAATGCCTCACCCTCTTGGTTTCTCATGCCGATGGCCTTCGGCTCGCTGCTCGGTGGCCTGATCACCCTCGTCGGCACCTCCCCAAACATCATCGTCTCCCGTGTGCGCGAGGAATTAACGGGACAGCCTTTCAGCATGTTCGATTTCACTCCCGTGGGCCTTGGCCTCGCGGCAGCCGGCGTGGCGTTCCTGGCCTTTGGCTACCGGCTTCTGCCCGGTGGTCGCAAAGCTGCTGCAAGCATGGACGAGGCTATCGATCTCACCGACTACATGACAGAGGCACGGGTGACTGCGACCTCGCCGGTCATCGGGCACACCGTCGGTGATCTGGCCAGACTGTGTGACAATGAGGTTCTGGTGACGGGCATCGTCCGAAATCAAACCGAGCACATGATGCCCCTGCCGGATGCCGTCCTTCGCGAGGGCGACATTGTCCTCCTGGAGGGTGACCCTGAGGCGCTCGAGCGAGGTGTCGCCCGCGCCTATCTGGAACTTGAGGGCGCGAGGCGTCCCACCGAAGGCCAGGACGTGGACGAGGAGACAGGTGGGGTCGAGGCCGTCATCGGGCCGACCTCAATGCTGATCGGACAGAGTGCCAGGCGCCTGGCGTTGCACGAGCGCTTCAACATCAATCTGCTGGCGGTCAGCCGCAGCGGCGTGCGGTTCACCGAGCGCCTGCGCGACATCACCTTGCAGACCGGCGACGTCCTGGTGCTGAAGGGCGATCTCACGCGGCTCCCGGACAAGCTGAAGGAACTCGGTTGCCTGCCGCTGGCCGAGCGGGAGATCCGGCTGGGCAACGTGCGGCAGGGCCTCGTTCCCGTGGTGATCCTGGGCTGCGCCATGGTGCTCACGGCTGTCGGAGTGCTGCCCGTCGCGACCGCCTTCTTCACCGCCGCCGTCCTGATCGTCCTGCTCGGGGCGCTCTCGCTGCGCGAGGCTTACGAAGCTGTCGACTGGCCCATTCTCGTGATGCTGGGGGCTCTCATCCCGGTCAGTGAGGCGATCCGCACGACGGGAGGCGCCGATCTCCTGGCCGGATGGCTGTCGCAGCTGGCCAGCACGCTCCCATCCTACGGCGCCCTGGCGCTGATCATGGTGGCTGCCATGGCCGTGACACCGTTCCTGAACAATGCAGCGACGGTGCTGGTGATGGCTCCCATCGCGGCAACCTTTGCTGGGCGGCTTGGCTACAACCCCGATGCCTTTCTCATGGCGGTCGCGGTTGGTGCAGCCTGCGATTTTCTTACGCCGATCGGGCACCAATGCAACACGCTCGTAATGGGGCCGGGCGGATACCGGTTTGGCGACTATTGGAAGTTGGGGCTGCCGCTGTCCGTCATCGTCGTGCTGTTGGGCGTGCCACTCATCCTGCTCATGTGGCCGCTCTCCTAGCCTGGGGGCCGTTCCCTGCACAATTTATAACTGTGTTACGTCTGCTTTCGGGCACTTCCGTTGGATAGAATTATCGGTTTCAATCAGCTTTCGCTTCTCATCCGGCATGGGCCCTCAAGCATTAAAGCCGCGCTGTCTCTCAATCCGGTAGTCCGGCGAGATACTGATCTGTTAGATAGAAGATATCCTGGATCGGCATGGTCGGAGTGACGATGTCCTCGATGAAGCCATGCCGCAAAGCATCCTCGGCGAAGTAGATGGTCGTGCGGCTGGCCGCGGCCTCCACATCCTCCACCGAGAGAGGTACCTCAGCCTTCTGGGCCGTCTCAGCGGCAATCACGCGATGGGTCTTCTGGTCGACCGCAAGCAGCTCCAGCTCAGATTTCTTCAGGTCGGAGTAGCTGTACCAGTCGGGCAGGGAGGCTTTTGAGAACTTCGTCTGATGCACCATGAAGCTGGAGGCCGGAAGACCAAAGCGCGTCTGAAAGCCAAGGAAGAACAGCACGCCCGCCGAGTCAACGCTCGACATGTTGTAGATGGTGGTGCGCTCGGGTCTGGCCTTGAAGAAGTTGTAGAGCTCCATTCCGGAACTCGGGTTGCCGCCACCCGTCACGAGGTAGACCACGAATTCGTCGATGCCACCTTTGGCGGCACTGATCGAGAAGACATAGCTCGTCAGGGCATCGCACATCTTCTTGCTGATGATGGCGCTGCAATAGACATGCTGGACGATGGGCATTGCGGTCTCCTGATCAGATCTCACCCCAAGGACTACGCTCCCGACCAGGATGCCTGCCCTTTGACATAGACGCGAAGCAGCGGGTTGGGTTCAGCGAAAGATCGGCATGGAGGTCTTGAACTCACTAACGGCACCATCCATTTACCATCCAGACAGATGGCGTGCGGAGGGTAGACATGGCCGGCAATGTACACGAACTTCGGCCTAAGGCGGCAGACAGCGAGAAGATCACGATCAACCTCGGCTATGTCGACCTCGGCCATATTGATCTCCTCGTCCAGGAGGGTTTCTACTCCAACCGGACTGACTTCATCCGCACGGCCATTCGCAATCAGCTCGACCGGCACAACGAGGTGGTCAGGAAATCCGTCGAGCGCCACCAACTCGACCTGGGCCTGCGCCACTACAGCCGCCAGGATCTCGAGGCCGTGCAAGCGGCCGGAGAAGTGCTGCACATTCAGGTGCTCGGTCTGGCCAGCATCGCTGGTGATGTCACGCCCGAGCTCGCCCAGCAGACGATCGCCTCCCTTCATGTCCTTGGCGCCTTGCACGCTAGTCCCGCTGTCAAGGAGGCGCTGAAGGACCGCATGCGCTGACCACCGGGTAGCACCCGCCTCACTGACTTTCGAGCCTGCCTAACCCTTCCCGCGCGGAAGGGGCAGGCGCCGCTTTGCCTTACTTCACCCCACAACAGGATCGAACCCATGAATGCACAACCCAACATCGACATGCTTGAGGCCACCCGCCTCACTCGCGAAGGCCGGCTTGCAGAAGCCATGGCACTCCTTCAGGGAGGGCTTGCGGGTGCTCATTCAGCAACGACCGCGAGCAGCGCTGGAGGAGATGAGAGCACCCGCGCAGCAGGGCATTTCCGTCGCATCATCGACATGGTGCCGCCATCTGCCGGGGGAGGGGCCTGGACGCCGCCGAAATTCGACCTCCCGCCCAAGGCCTCTAGTCCACTTGGTGGTTTCGCCGGAGGCTCGGGCCAGCCTCAGGTGCCGGAAGCGCTGCGTGGCTTCCTCGACCGCATGGGCCAACCCGGTTCCGCGCTCGGCCTGGATGGCTTGGCTGGACGGGGTTCAGCCCGTGCACCGGCCCCGCTGCCTGAGGGCGCCCGCTTTGAAGAGCGGACCTTTGCCAATGAAGCGGGCAGCAGGACGTACAAGCTCTACATCCCCAGCGGCTACACGGGTCAGCCTGTGCCACTCGTGGTGATGCTGCACGGCTGCACGCAATCGCCGGACGACTTTGCCGCCGGAACGCGGATGAACGAGCTGGCCGAAGAGCAGACGTTTCTGGTTGCCTATCCGGCGCAGGCGCAGTCGGCCAATGTCTCCAAGTGCTGGAACTGGTTCAACGCAGCCGATCAGCAGCGGGATCAAGGTGAGCCCTCGCTGATCGCCGGCATCACCCGGCAGATCATGCGCGACCTCTCTGTGGAACCTGGACGCGTCTACGTCGCCGGGCTCTCGGCCGGTGGGGCGGCAGCGGCGATCATGGGCTCGGCCTACCCGGATCTCTATGCCGCCGTAGGGGTCCACTCGGGTCTGGCGTGCGGAGCGGCGCGTGACATGCCCTCGGCATTTGCTGCCATGCGCCAAGGTGGGGCGCCTCATCGCAACGAGGCCAAGCAGCCTGTGCCGACCATCGTGTTCCATGGTGATCGCGACACGACCGTCAACCCCGTTAATGGCGACCAGGTTGTTGCCCAATCGAGGGCGGGCTCGGATCTCCGAACGACCGTCAGCCGCGGACAGACTCCAGGCGGGATCCGCTACACCCGCACGGTCGAGTGTGATGACAGTGGACATCCGATGCTCGAGCATTGGGTTCTGCACGGAGCGGGTCATGCTTGGTCCGGCGGAAGTTCGGCAGGTTCGTACACTGAACCCAAGGGCCCTAATGCAAGCCGTGAGATGATGCGCTTCTTCCTTGAACATCCGAAACCGGCAGCCGCATCCCCCGCGTAAGCACAAAGAGCCCGCCAACCATCGCCGTGGTTTGGCGGGCTCTGATTTGGTATCCGCCGCCTCATCAGAAAAGGTTGGCCATCGGATCAGGAATCACATCCCTCATGCCGACAAGATCAACCAAGCGGAGAGTGCATGTTCTTCATTGTGACGGGACAAGGGCTGAAGGGGCCGCTGGCGGCAGCCTGCGAGACGGCGGCAGCGGTCGAGAAGGCCCGTGCTTTTATCGCTGGCGGAGTGAGGAATCTAGCCTCGCGGCGGCTCCTCTGGAGGGCAACACTCCTATCCCACCTTGCAATCCGGTATGGGAGCCCCATATTCAATGTATCGACTTTTGGCCGAACAATCGGGCCGTTTCGCCTCGGTATGCCAGGCGCACGTTCAGACACTCATCCCAAACATCGACGAACCCGAGTACGAGGTTGTGCTTTCGCATGTCCTTGAGCTCACGTGCACTCACGCATAGCCTAAGGATACTCCCATGAACACGGGCACCGTAAAATTCTACATCGACATGAAGGGTTTCGGCTTCATCCAGCCGAATGACGGCAGCAAGGACGTGTTCGTCCATGCCACCGCTCTCGAGCGCGCCGGCATGCGCGGCCTCGTTGAAGGCCAGAAGGTTGCCTTCGACACGGCCGAAGACCGCCGCTCCGGCAAGATCGCCGTCAACAACATCGAGATGGCATAAAGCCAGTCTCTTTGGTGCAAGCATATCCGCACTGATCATCGAGGCCGCTCCCACGGGGCGGCTTTTTGTTTGCACGCGTGGTGCTGCCTTTGGCAGTCCCACGGTGGAGAGCCAGTATGTTTCATCAATACAAGATCCGACAGATGGTGCGCCTCATACGGGCGCCGATTTCCGACAGCCGTACCAGCGGCATCTACAAGGTCTTACGGCTCATGCCAGCCGACGAGACCGGCGAAGTCTCGTACCGGATCAGATCCGGTGTGACGGAGCCGGCTGTCCGGGAGAGCGAGATCAGAGCATGAGTGGTTTCACAGGACAAGGGGTTTAGCGATCGGCTGAGCACAGCCCAGAACGCCCGCAAGGCCATGCTGGAGCGCGTCCGGGCCAAGCCGGGTGCGGACGATCCGGCTGTGGCCGAGCGCAAAGCAGCACGGCAGGCTGTCAGCACCGCCCGTGAGGCGCAGCTGGCCGAGCGCGAGAGCGCGAAGATTGTCGAGCAGGCCCGCGCGGCCGCAGAGCGGGAGGCGCAGCAAGCGGCCGAACAGGAGCAGCGCCTCGCTCAGGAAGCAAGCGAGGTTGTAGAGAGAGCAGAAAGAGCCGAGCGTCAGATTGCTCTGAAAGCCGAGCAAAAGGCAGCCCGGGATGCCCGCTATGCCGCCCGAAAGGCGCGCAAGTAAGCTAATTTAGGGCATCTGCCAAACACCTGACAGCCTGTCACCGCAGCCCCATCACACTGGATCGGCCATGAACGAGTTCGAGGAGAACAAGGCGGACACCCCTGAACGGACTGTGTCCGAGCGCCACATCGAAGCCGTACGGCAGCAGGGTGGCCTGTTCGTCGAGGCCGTTCGCCGGACTCGCATGCCGATGCTCGTGACCGACGCCACCCTGCCCGACAATCCCATTATCTTTGCCAACCACGCGTTCGTCGAGTTGTCCGGCTACAGCATGGACGAGTTGCTCGGGCAAGATCCGCACTTCATGAACGGCGCAGGCACCGACCCTGAGGCCATACGGCGTTATGAGGCCGCGATCACCGACGGGCGGGACGAAACCCTGGAGATCCTTCAGTACCGCAAGGACGGCAGCCCGTTTCGGGCCATGCTGTTCGCCAGTCCCGTGGATGACGGCCAGGGCACCGTCACCAACCACTTTCTCTCCTACCTCAACATCACCCGACGCTACGACGCTGAAGAGGACCTTCGCGCGCTGACCTCGGAACTGGAGGCCCGAGTGGCGGCCAGAACCCAGGAACTGGAAGCAGCCAACGGCAGACTGTCGGCGCTGGTTGCCGAGAGGGAGATGCTGCTGGTCGAGGTCAACCACCGGGCCAAGAACAGCCTTGCGATTGCTGCATCTCTCCTCGCCATTCAGGGACGACGGCAGCCGGACCCGGCCGTCAGGGCTCTGTTTGAGGAGGCCCAGGACCGGCTCAACGCCATGGCGCGGGTGCACGACCTCCTCAGCAAGTCGGAGAAGGCTCAGCGCGTCGACGTTTCCGTGTACGTGGCAGATCTGTGCGAGGCCCTGAGGCCAATCACAGAGAACGATGACCACATCCGCCTCGAGGCAAAGATGGAAGATGGGATCCTGGTGGAGGCCGATACGGCGGTTCCGCTGGGCATTGTGCTGACGGAACTCGTTACCAACGCCGTCAAGTACGCGTTCCCCACACCACGGTCAGGGACGATCCTCGTCCAGGCGCGCCGCAGCCACCCGGGATGGATCGAACTGGTCGTCCGGGATGATGGGATCGGGATGTCGAGCCTGCGGGAAGGATCACTCGGGTATGGCCTCGTCCGGTCTCTCGTCCAGCAGATCCGGGGTGAGATCGACGTGCGCAGCGATGCGGGATTGACGGTCACGATCTCGTTCCCGGAGGCGTCCTAATAGACGCCAGAACACACCCGAGAAATGGCAACAGGTCTTGAAACCGACTGAAGCCATGGGGACCCGCACCCGCCGAGTATTATCGTGGCCTTAGGAACGAAGAGGATTGAACGCCATTCCGATCGACCCGCTTGAGAAGAAACCCGACATTCGCGCGCTCATTCTCGTTGTCGAGGACGAAGCGCTTGTCCGCATGATGCTGGCGGACGTGCTGGACGATGCTGGCTTTAAGGTCATGGAGGCGGCTCACGCGGATGAGGCGCTTCATATTCTCGCGGCTATTCCCGACGTCCAGGTTGTCGTCACGGACTTGGAAATGCCACGCGGGAGCATCAACGGCTTTGAGTTAGCCCGCAGAGTGCGCGAGGATCGACAGGATATTGGTGTTGTGATCGCATCAGGACGCGTTGCCCCCGTACCCGGGGATTTGCCGCCGGGGGCCCATTTCGTCGGAAAGCCGGTTCGCCCTGAAAGGCTGCTTGAGCTGATCCGAGCACTGCTTCTTCGTGACTGAGAGCGCCACGAGAGAGCGTTCGTGGCACTGAAGCGTAAGCGCGAGTCTGCCCCTTTCTTATGGGCGGCCTTCAAAGAGCGCGTCGTTCCGGGTGCGCCATGCGTTATCCGACAGCCACTTGTAATCCTGATCGGGCATGTGCGGGATAGTCTTCACCTGCGCCTCCGGCATGGGGAGGAAGAAGCTGTCGCGCTCCTGCGAGACCTTGAGGGAGCGGATCGGGACGACGATGCTGTCCTTGCCAGGTGTGAAGAACCCTCCTGATGCCACAATTGCATAGTCGCGGCGGTCTTTCGTGCCGAACACGACGTTCCTGACCTCGCCCACGATCTTATCATCGGCACTACGCACCTCGGCGCCGATGATCTGGTCCGCCCTCAGGCCGGGAGCAAGCTCCTCAATGTGGATCAGTGGCTTAGCATCCTTGTCAGCACGGCGACCTTGGACTGCGCCCCGTTGGACCTTTGGCTCGCGAGCGTCCATCTGCTTCTCGGCATCCTCCTCATCGTTGCCGCCCAGGGAGTTCATTGGAGGGCCGGCGAGAAGTTCACGGATGTTGCCCAAGAGGCGCTCGCAATCGTCGTGACGCCCGTAAGACCAGAGCGTGACCGCGGCGTCGCGCAAGTTGCGCAGGTCACGAACCGTCTGGCGATTGGCCTTCCCGCGAAGCTCGGGCTTTTGCAGAATGGCCTCTTCGAGTTTGGCGTCTGCAATCTGGCAGTCGGCCATCGCTGGCGTGACCCCGAGCACGCTGAGGAGAGCGATTGCGAGGAGAATTGCTGGGGGCTTCATAGGTGGTCCGATCTATGGGAAGGCGAACTGGCCAACCTCAGGCGGCCTGCCAACATACGCGTTCATTCTTAATAATCTGTGGATAACATCGCAGAAATAGCGAAAATATGTGAGTTGAAGCCGCTTAAGCGTTTAATCAAAAGCAGTAATATGTCAGTCACTCAATGAACGACTATAGTTATTGGATATATACAGTACACGGATAAACTTACTTAAAACAGCGGTATTTTGGGTAATTCTTACATTTATAATTTCCGAGGCCTTCAATAAGCCGCGGTCTGTCATGTATGCTCCAGGCGACAAGCAGTGGAAGGATGCCGAGATGGAGCCGAGCACTAATGGTACTGAAAATCAGGTAAGACAGCGCGCCTACGAGCTTTGGGAGCAACACGGCCGGTCCGAGGGTCATAAGGTGGAGTTTTGGCTGCAGGCCGAGCGAGAATTGAAGAGTGAATGGAGCAGTAGTGACATCAGTAAAGGCGTCAGTGCGAATGCAGCGTCAGCTAGGAGCGGTTCAGGGTCCGACGGTCCAGGCTAAGCAGCTACCATCACGCCCGGCGGAGCGGTCCGGAGCATCCTTCGTGATATTCACGCCTAGATTTTCGGTCCTGGTTGATGCTCGCCTGGATGGTGCCGGCAGACGCCCCGCGTGTGTTTCTCGATTGCCGCCAAGGCGGCATCAAGGGATGCGAAGGGGCCATGCTCGATGCCGGCCATGGTCTCCAGAGCGTGGCCGGCCGGGCGGATTGTGAACTGCTGGGCCGGCGCTTCGGTGATCCGGCCCATGGGGCGGCCAAGCAGGTCCGTCAGGTTCCATGCCCTGCTGTCGTCGGTTGGTGTCACGATCACATCCAAGCTTACCTCCCGTTCCCGCACTGCGCCTGGATCTATATGGGCCGTCAGTCTCATACCTAAATCTCGCGAACGCAGCGCGTTCCCGCGCTTTTGCAGCCTGCTGACCTAGGGCGCGGATTGGCTGCATCCCCCACCGCCGCTCTGTTCCATCGAATGGCCACTCCTCGAACAAGGGTTGTCTTTGCTGTTACAAGATCGGGCCATCGGATGGCACGCGCTGCACGTACGCCGCAGAGCCAACCAAATGTCTTCATCAAACCTTGATGATGCAAAGGTCATCCTATGAGGCTGGTCATCCAATTAGTCATCGTGAGGTCCGGACGTATCCTGCACCTGTGCGGCCTCAAAAGCTTCCGGCGCGACCGAGATCGCCTGGAAGGACCCAGGACCCCGTAACGGAGGGGTAGGAAATTCACGGTAGCAACGCGGCGCTAGGCTAGGAAGGACAAGTCATAGATAGGCTCCTCGTCCGCCGGTTGGGGCGAGCTTCATGATTGCTGGCGGATCCTGTGGCCAAGATTGAGTGAAAGATATCGCGGTGTTTCAGGCCGTGAAACGCTACAGCCGCCCGCGTTTGCTAATCCACTGGGGTGAGCGCATAGTCCCACTATGCGTCAAAATGAGCTTGACATCAGCACAACGCTCGCACGCGCCGTCGTGGATACCGTGCGCGAACCCTTCCTTGTGCTTGACCAAAACCTGCGGATCATCGCCGCAAGCCGATCCTTTTACGCGAACTTCCAAATTGGACCGGAAAAGACGCAAGGGCAGATGCTCTATGACCTGGATGATGGGGAATGGAATATCGCAGCCCTCCGACTGCTCCTCGACCGGATCGTGCCGGCGTCCGAAGTGATGGAGGATTTCGAAGTCGAGCAGGAGTTTCCCCGCATCGGATGGCGTACGATGCTGCTCAACGCCCGCAAAGTGTTCGATGAGACCCAGGGCGCTCCTATGATCCTCCTCGCCTTTGAGGACGTCACTGAACGCCGCACCGCCGAACGGACTTTGAAAGGCCTCCTGGAGCAGAAAGATATACTGCTCGCAGAGATGAGCCACCGCATTGCTAATTCCCTCCAGATCATCGCCAGCATCCTTCTCATGAAGGCGCGAAGCGTGAAGTCAGACGAAACCCGGCAACATCTCGAAGATGCCCATCGCCGCGTCATGTCCGTCGCGTCAGTGCAACAACACCTGCAAGCGGTGGGACAGGCCGAGCGGGTTGAGGTCGGTAGTTACCTGTCCAAGCTCTGCGAGGCGCTGGCGGCGTCCATCATTGGGGACAATCGGCGTATCATAGTAAACGTTGTGGCCGGTACCGGTATGGCGTCGTCAAGTCAGGCGGTGAGCTTGGGGCTGATCGTGACCGAGCTTCTGATCAACTCCCTGAAGTATGCCTTCCGCGACGATCATGAATCCGGTCGCGTGATCGTCGGGTATGAGGCCCATGAAGATGACTGGAAGCTGTCAGTTTCGGACAATGGTACCGGAATGCCGTTGCAGACACCGGGCAGCAGGAAATCTGGGCTCGGCACGAGCCTGATAAACGCATTGGCTCAACAAATCGACGCCAAGGTTGAGATTGCAACGAGTCCAAAAGGCACAACGGTGTGCATCACCCACGCCACCTTCAAGTCCCTTCTACCCACAGTCGCATCTGCAAACACCTGACACGGCCTTATGGTCGATATCTCCAGCCATGCCGTTCCTGATGAAAATCATGATCAAGAATGGTGAGTTTGATGATTGGAAGTCAGATCAGCTGTATCTGGCTCGCGAGCTGCCTATCTGACTTGAAGGGCCAGCGCTGGCAAGGGCCCGACTACCATGGCGGAGCAATTAAGTCCGGAAGTGGCACGCCCCAGTCGTTTGTCCCGTGGCTGCTTAAGCCCCAAGTCCGGACATTGGATCCGTGATCCTCGGTGAGCTCTGAGGCGGCTCGTCGGGGAGCCGCCTCTGCGTTTAGATCTCAACCTGTTCCGCAATTAGAAGGGCGTCGTCGACGTCAATGCCGAGGTATCCCACAGTGCTCTCGATCTTGGTGTGGCCGAGCAGAAGCTGGACGGCTCGGAGATTGCCTGTTCTTCGATAGATCATCGACGATTTGGTCCGCCGCAGGGAATGGGTGCCGTAGGCGAGGGGATCAAGGCCGATCGCGCGAAGCCACAATCCCAGCAGACGGGCGTACTGGCGCGTCGTCATTGGCTTCGCTCGATTGATCCGGCTTGGAAACAGCGGCTCGCCCTTGTGCAGGTTCTTCTTCTCAAGCCAGCATCCCACAGCCTCGCGGGTCTGCTCGGTGATCTCGAACTGAACAGGTCGGCCCGTCTTCCGCTGCATGACCGTAGCTCGGGACCGCACCCGCCCATTGAGGGCTACATCGTCGACCCGGAGCGCAACCAGGTCGCAGGCGCGCAGCTTGCTGTCGAGCGCCAGATTGAACAGAGCCAAGTCCCGAATGCGATGCGCAACCTGGAGTCTGACCCGAATGGACCAGATCTCCTTCGCTTTGAGAGGCGGCTTGGGTCCGATCAGCTTGCCCTGGTTCCAAGGCGCTGTCGTTCGGCAGCATTGGGTGGAGATCATGTCTTGCATTGCAGTGCAGTGCTCCTGAAATGAAGCCCCCGCAATGAATCTTGGCCGTTCTTCCGACGAAGCCGAGACAGTGCATTCCTCCGAGAGGCTTGGATTTCCTCAGTGACCGCTTCGATGCGCTCGTCGAGATGACGCCAGTCCTGCATCAGGCCTTCGATCATGTGCGTCATCCGCGGCGTGAGCACGTCCGTTCGCTGAGCGAGAATATCCGGCAGAGCCTGACGCAGCGAGCGCAGCCTCTGGCGCACCGCAATTCCGCGCTCGAGCAGGAAAGCACGGATCTGGTTGATCACGGCTGTTCGCTGACTCACCAGCCGCGAGCGAACACGATGAAGCGCTTGCAGGTCGAGTTGCTCGACCGTCTTGGTAGGGACAAACCGCATGGTCGGCCGCTGGACGGCCTAGGCAATGGCTTCTGCATCGCGGAAGTCGTTCTTGTGGCTTTTGCGGAAGGTGATTACGAACTGGACTGGGATCAGCTTCACACCGTGGCCCAGCGCCAGCAACTGGCGGCTGAGATGGTGGCACCCACACACGCTTCCATCCCGATCAGGCAGGAGGGCATATTGGCGAGGCGCTGCTCGACCTGTCCGCGCGAGAGCTTCTGGCGCAGGACGATGGCGCCACGGGCATCCAGACCGATGAGGTGGAAGCTGGTCTTGCCGATGTCGATGCCAAGGGTGGCAACCTGATGAAGCGGAGCTGTAGACATGGCTCAGATCCTCGTGCTGGGCGCCCCTGATGAAGGGTGCGCCGGTAAGCACGGCCGGTCCATCCCATTAGCGGATATTCCGAGCCTGCGCTGAAGGACATATCGAGGACATCGGCATCCTGTGCCGCCGACAGCGGGGACATGTCAGGTTCGCACGTCCCAAGGATCGGGCTTGTGTTTCCGCATCCGCCATCTGGTAAGCCTACGCCGGTGCGCCGTGCGACCAGGTAATGCTATCGTCGCGGACGAGCCCCATCAGTTCGGCCAGGCGGGTCCTCGCCCGGTTGACCGGCTCTTGATCGTCCCGACCTTGGTCCCAACGGATTCGACCCTTTCCTTGGCCCTCCCCAACGATGAGCAGCAGGGCCTCGCGCTGCCCGCGGGGCAGCTTGGCAAGCGCCGTATGCAGATCCTGGACCGTGAGCCGGTCCTCCTGGTCTGGGATGGTGATCATCGTTGCCGCATGAGTTCCATCCGTGTCCTCCACCTCGCGCTGCTTCGTACGGCGGCCGGAGAAGAACAGGTTGCGCAGGGTGGTGAAGCGCCAAGCCTGGAGATTCGTGCCAGCCTCGAACTCCTCTTGCTTGTTGATCGCCTTCAGAACAGTCTTTTGCACGAGATCCTCAGCTTGATGCATATCCTGGGTGAGGGAGATCGCGTGGGCCCGCAGCGACTTCAGGCTGCCGATGAGATTGGCTACGAAGGCGTGATCCACCGCCTCCGTGTGAGCCCGGATGACCTGAGCCACGCGAGTGACAACCTGGGCCAAGCTCCGGGGCATCTTCCCTGCGTCGGGATCGCCGTCAAGAGCGCGCAGCTCGCGCCCGAGATGGGTCTGGATGGCGTCGGTGCGGGAAAGGGGACGCAGCGAGGTGGAAGCGTTCGTTCGGGATGCACTGGGTCATCGTCCATCAGATGCATCAGGCTGGGGTGCTTTCAACCGTGGAAGGACGCGGAAGCGGAGCTCGTTGGTGCCGAAGTCAAAGGTCGCTCATGACAAGGGCCATCTGAAGCCGGACGCGTGGCCGTGCAGTTGCTCCCGTTCGACATGGTATCCGGCCGGGACCGGGTCAAGCGGCGCTGACCGCGATGGATCCGTTCCGGACCTCGGTCGCCTCTGTCTTGGCTACCTCCAGGCACACGGCCATCGCCTCCCGCAGGCTGTAGCAACGAGATCTGCCCGGACCGCCTCCCGCAGGGCCGCGGCCGCCGCGGCGGCCATTCCCTCGACCCAGCACCCCAGCAGGATTTGCGCCTGCGGCATCTTGCGGCGCAGGCGACGCACCGCGTAGCGCATGTGTGCCGGGCTCCCGGCATCGAGATAGGACAGGCACACCATGGCGACGCCGGCATCATCGATCCTCGCAACGGCTTGGATCGACAGCGAGGCTGCGCTTTCCACCCGGGCGTGGAGCCCATGCTTCGTCAGGAGCTGCGCCAGCATCAGGGCGGCCGCCTCGTCGACCGAGCTCTGGCCGGCAATGCACAGGATCGGTGTCTCACCCCGGAAGCGCGGATTGAGCTCCTCCAGCCCCAGGGTCGGAAGGTCGGTCCTGTCGCCCTCGTCCTCGCTGGCCTCAACGGCGGCGACCGCCTCCGGATCGTCGGTGCGGCCGGATATCGGCTCCTGGTCTGGATGGTCGGAGAGATCGTCCACCAATTCCTCGACCGTTGCCCTCATCCGCTCCAAGCGGGCCTCGTCGAGGACGCCACGCAGGGCGTCGGCGCGGGCGAGCCTCAGACCGGCCAACGCCACTTCGTCATAGTAGACCGAGAGCGAACGCTCCTTCAGGAATTCCTCCGCGACGTCGGCGGCCTCCGCGGGATCACCGGCCAGCATGCGCTGGTAGAAGATCTCCGGTGGCGAGAGGGCCGGGCGGTCTCCAAGCATGACGTCGAGGAACTCGAGCCGCTCCACGTGCCGGCCGAGCACGACCAGGCACACCGTCAGCGGCGTTGCCAGCACCAGCCCGATCGGCCCCCAGAGCCAGGTCCAGAAAGTTGCGGCGACAACGACCGCCACGGGAGACAGACCCGTGCTATGGCCGTAGACGAGGGGCTCGACCACGTGGCCGGCGAGCGGCTCCATGACGATGAACAGGGCCGCGGTCATCAGCAGCATCGACCAGCCGGGATCAACGGCCGCCGCCAGGGCCAACGGGAAGGCAGCGGAGATGAATGCGCCGATGTAGGGGACGAAGCGCAGGATCGCCGCGAGGATGCCCCAGAGCACCGGACTTGGCACGCCGATGAAGTAGAGGCCGATGCCGATCACCACGCCGAAGGCGGCATTCAGGGCCAGTTGCGTCACGAACAGCCTGCTCAGGCGGCCGGCGGCATCGTCGAGGGCGGCGGTGGTCTTCTGGAGGTCGTGCGAGCCGGCCAAGCGGATCAGGCGGTTTCGCAGGTCCTCCCGTTGCAGCAGGATGAAGATCACGAAGATGATCACGATGCCTGTGGTCGCGGCCGGGTGGATCAGCGGGGTGATGAAGGCACCAAGGGTTTGCAGGGCGCCCGGATCGGGCTGGCGCACTTCCACCGGGATGGGCTTCGTCTCGGTGGCAGGCACGGTGCTGGGCGTCAGCGGATTGGCCGGCAAGGATGTCCCGGCCTGCGGCCTGTCGAGTTCCTTGCCCAGGTCCTGCAACACATCCGCGGCCCGCTCGAGGGCGCCGCTGCCGGCGGCGGACCCGCGCAGGGACTGCACCTTCTCGCGCATGGTGGCCTGGTAGCGCGGCAGGTCCCCGGCGAGCTGGGTGACCTGCGTCGCCACGACGGTGGCAAGCACCGTGATACCGGCAAAGGCAACCAGGACGACACCGACCACCGCCAGCGCCCGCGGCACGTGAGCCTTCTGCAACAGCCGGATGAGCGGAGCCAGTACAAAGCTCAAGAGTATGGCGAGCGCGACCGGAACGAAGACCTCGCGTCCGACATACAGAGCCGCGATGACGAGAGCGATCATGCCGACGACGCCGAGGCCAGCGGATGCGGGGCTTGGGGTGAGAATGTCCCGCTCAGCGAGCTTGGGCTTCAGGTCTGACATTGTTGTGAGTTCCCGGGCCGCCGTCAGCTCGGTGGCAGCGGCCCGGCCCAGTGCGACAACGCCGATACAGCCGTTTCGCTCCGTTGCCCGGCTTAGCGCTGTCCGGCATGCCAAAGGAAACCGCCCGTTGATCAGGAACTGTGGGGTCCTAAAGCCGTTGTCATGTTGCGATGCAGCAAACCCCTTCGCTGTTGCGAGATTGTCTTCCTAGTATCTGCGCCGCCGCTCTCCAAAGGTTAACCAATCCCAAACTCCGCTCGCCTCGGGGAGCCATTGCTTCGCTCTTCCATCTCAGTTCGTAACAAGCGGATCGGGCAACAGATTCCACTCAGTATTGCGTCTGGCTTCAATTTTTCATGAGGACGACATGACGACCATCAGACAATTGCTTCAGACTGGCCCGGCCAAGGCCAACGAGCTCTTCGCCAAGCTCGTGGATACCTCGGACGGCGCGGTCAAGACGCGCGAGAGGCTGTTCGCGGATCTCAGGGGGGAATTGGAGCTACTCGCGAGGCTCGAAGAGGAGCACCTGTTCCCGGTGCTCAGGAAACACAAGGCGATTAAGGGACTCGTGTCCGAGGCGCTCGCTGACAACAGGCAAACCAGAATCCTTCTCGACGAGCTTGAGTCCACCCCCAAGGACAGCGAGGAGTTTGTCACCAAGGTGGCCGAGCTGCGCAAGATCCATCAACAGAGCGTGCGCGACGGGAAGAACGAGCTGCTGCCAGCCGTGCTGGAGGCGCTGAGCGACGAGGAGGCGCAGGCTATCGTCGATCGCATCGAGGCCGAAAAGACCGAGATCAAGGAGGCCCAGTTGGCGGAGGCTGAACAGCGCCGGATCGAGGCAAGGCTCGAGCGTGCGCAGGAAGCCAGGCGTCTTGTTGACCAGGAGGACGAGGCCGAGCGCGAGCAGGAGGCCCGCACGGCCGTCCGGCAGACCGCGGACGCCTTCGCACGGACAGGCGAGGCCGCCGCTGAGAGTGCCACGCAGATGGTCCGGACGACGGCAGAGGTCGCGCAGCGGGTCGCAACTGCTCCCATGAGCACTGGCTCGGTTCTCTGGGATTCGATGTTCAACCTCTGGACGGCTCCGCTGGGCCGTGCCATGGCGCGACCCACCGCTGGGCAACTGTCAACGCAGGCGGAGGAGGTCATCCCGCTCGCCGAAGAGACCCTGGTCGTGGGCAAGCACACCGTAACCAGCGGCACGACCACCGTGCGCCGCGTTGTCGTGGAAACGCCGGTTCAGCAGCAGGTGTCGCTTTTTGATGAGAAGGTCATCGTGGAACGACGCAAGCCAGTCACCGATGCCGTCACGGGAGAGATCCTGACCGAGCTCACGATCGAGATGATCGAGACGTCCGAGACGCCCGTGGTCGGCAAGAGCGTAAAAGTGCGGGAAGAGGTCGTCGTGCGCCGAGAGCGCACCCAACGGATCGAGACCGTGCGGGACACTGTCCGTCGGGACGAGATCGAGGTCATGCACTCCGACGAGAACCATCGTTCCGGTAAGACGCAGCCGGCAATCGCCTCCAGCCGCAAGTAAGATCACGAGAGCAACGCGCCCCACCTTGCACAGGTCGTGGTCCTCGACCGCGACCTGTGTGTCCGTAACCGGAACAGGAATGCAAGCGTCAGGGACACTTCACCAAATCATCAGATCAGGTTCCGTGACAGCCACCCATGCTTCGAACCGGATCATGGGTGGCCACTCCGAACCAGCCCTGTTGATCGCCGATGTCGTGGAGATCCACGTCGGCCAAATGGCTGACCTCCGACAGGAGACTTCAAATGAAGGTCACGATGAACATTGATTGCACACCAGAAGAAGCACGCGCCTTCTTCGGTTTGCCGGATGTGCAGCCCATGCAGGAGCACTTGATGAGAGAGATGCAGGAGCGCCTGTCCGCGAACCTGAAAGCAATGGATCCAGAGACGATGATCAAGACCTGGTTGCCGACCGCCGTCAAAGGCTTCGAACAATGGCAGGATATGTTTGCATCCCAGATGAGCTCGGCAAGGACTAAATAGATTTCCGCGTGGCGGTCACTGTCGTTCCAGGGATCTGAACGGGATCAAGGATCACCGAGAAGGTTTCATGTGCCCGCCTTCCCCACCTCGCCAACCCTCCCAAGGAGGTGGGCCGTGACAGGCCGCAGATGACACGACACAAAATGATAGGGAATGCTCACCAAATTGCCGGATCTATTACAGAGGAGTGATTTTCAGCGGGGTGCATCCATCTCTGGGAAAGCAGCCTGATCAGCTTTGTTGCGCGCGAGAAGGGCTTGCAAGACCGCCAATATGGCTTCATCCGCCGCAGCCGCCGCCAGCTCAAAGGCAGCTTCTGCGTAGGTCTCTGCCTCATCAGCCTGAGCATCGAGCAGATAAGCCTTGTCATGTTCATTCTTTGGAACGAGAAGAGCATGCAATCCGGACTTCTTTTCCGCCACCCACGTCTTTGCCCTGGCATTGGCTGCCTCAACTGCAGCGCGATGGTCGTAGATGCGTTGCTCGACACGGTCGAGTTGGCTCTCAAGAACATCTTGTGAGTGATTGAAGCTTGCGGCGCCGTTTGACTTTAAGGATTCAAGCCGGCGGTCCAGGCCGTGGAGCTTGATGCGAAGCTCATCGCAAAGACGGCTTATCCTCTCGCTCATGCGAGGCTCCTTTCGGGATCAATTGTGACGGGACAGCAGGCTTGGCCTAACTCTCTCTTGCCTGCCATTCACGGCTATACTGGCTCACAATCCCAGTGCTGAAGACTTTTGCTCCCGGACCAATGGCGTGGGCTTGCGCCGCTGCGGCGTTGATGGCGGCAACGCGGGAGTCGTACTCGCCATGATGTTTGCCATTCACGCGAATGCGCCAAGCCCCATGGTGCTTCACGACGTAAAATTCGGTCGACATCAACGGATCTCCACACCTGTGAGCCTGGAGGGCTTGAGCCCGCTCCAGGTTCGAGGAATTGATCAGAACTGCTTGCCTGCCATCCAGCTTTCGACATCAGCCTTGGCGGTCTCGTAGGGCAGGCTGTAGCGGACCTTGACCAGTGTGATCAGTTGCTCCTCATTCTTGATCTGCGACAGGTCCAAGGTGGTCAGGCAACTCCACCGACGTTTTGCATCGCTGCGATACCCAATCTTGCGGGTGACCGTCTCATCGCTTTCGCCGCCCTGATAGCCAAACATTGTAGCCTCCATGAATTGCGGCTGGTCTCGTCGTACAGCGACCGGCTCAAAGCTGCTTATCCAAGGCCCAGAACTCGACATCTCTGGTCGCCTGCTCGTGGGAGAGACTGTAGCTCTCCTCGACTTTTCCGATGAGTTCCGACGGGGTTCGGATCCCCAACACCTCTCGTGCCGTCAATCGATCCCACTTGGCTCGTATCATCGGCAAGGCGTGAAGCGCCAGTCCGGGGCCGTCGTGCGTTCGATAGTGCTGAAGATCGAATATGGAGCGGCTGTTCGGGCACATGGGGAAACTCCACCTCTCACATATGAACCTTGGCCACCGCGAAGTAGGCCCAAAGTTCATCTTAAATTAAGATGGTGGGCGTGAGCTGCAATTACAGGCAGCCAACAAAATAAATATCAAGTAAATACGATTATATATCTCGAACCTAGACAAACTAGTATGCTGTTAAATTGTAAACGAAGCCGATATTAGGATTTTTTACTTAATATATTCGGCATGATGCAGCCAAGGAACGGAAAAAGTGTTAGGCCAGAGGTCGTCTCGGTTCTTCTCATCGCTGGGTGCCTCCTCCTCTGCGAAGCGTGCACTCGAGAAAGAACGGTCAAGCATTCCCAGACCCTGCGGCAAAGGAGGACAAGATGTTCGATAAATCTCGCCTCCCCTGGATCAATGATCCACTGAACCTGACGCTCGTCATCGTTGTAATCGCGGCCTCGATTGCCGTTTTCAGAGCTTCCGCGTGGGCTGCTTGCACATCGGGCAGGTCCTGCCCCTCCTCGTCCTGTTTGAAGCCGTTCTGGTCATGTAAATGAAAGAAGAAACGGGGCATGGACGCTTCAGCGCTTGCGGACAATAACTGTCAACGCCGGGGGGCTCCCTCCCTGTTCCATAAGGGCTTACTCCTCAGGCTGCCTATGTTTCCGGGGCGCCGATCACCTGAGCCATCCTGCAAGGCCTCGCGATGATGATCCCTCCAGCGACACGACGACCGCGTGCGGAAAGTAGGCCTAGCGGATAGGACCGCCGGGTTCATAGAGCACCTGACCGTGCTCCAGTTCGACGAGGTCAAGATAAGGATTAAGGGCCGAAAAGTGCTCCGCTTCCAGGCCGGCCGGGAGCCAGTTCGTGCGATAATCAGCATCGAAAGCCTTCGGCATGGCTGGGTCCCGTTCACGCAGATGCGTGAGGATCGCCTCAGCATATGTGGCTTCCACAAACGGCCTGCCTAATAGTGCCGCGGTAAGCCATCGAGGGGTATTGCACGAAACGGCTTGTGAGCCCCATGCCAGTCGCGAGATGATGCGCTTGTTCCACCGACCCCCATGTACAGACGCGTCTCCCTGCTTAGAGACTGGTCCCCAATCCCGGATGGCAGGAGAGCGCGCCGCGGCAAACGTCTCATCCGATCAACGTATTCGGATTACGCCAGTACCATGATGGTCATTCTAACGTGCCGAAGTCTCGGATCCCTCGAGGAAGTGTCCCAGGACCTTCAGCGGGCGCACCCGATCACAAACGATCTTCAGAATCGCCAGCATCGGAACGGCCAAGATCGCGCCGGGCACGCCCCACATCCAGAACCAGAACACCAGCGACAAGATCACCAGCACGGGGTTCAACGTGAAACGCCGCGCCAGCAGCATGGGTGTCAGAGTTTCGCCCTCGATAAGGTGAATGCCGAGATAGAGGGCCGGCGGCAGCAGCGCCCACCATAAGCTGTCGAAACTCAGCATTCCGGCGAGAAGAAAGATGCCGATCCCAAACATCGGTCCCAAGATCGGAATGTAGTTGAGCAGGAAGGCTGTGGCCCCCCACAAGAGAGGATCTCCGAGCCCGCAAAGATACATCGCGGCCGCGGTCGCGATCCCCACCGCCGCATTCATGGCCGTGATCGTCACGAGATAGGCGGATATGTCCTCCTCGATCTGCTGGGAGATGTCGACGGCTTGCCGCTTGTCGCTGAATTTCGGCAGGATTTCGACGATGCGTCGAAGGAAGAGATCGCCCGACACCAACAGAAAGTAGAGCACCAGAACGGTCGTAAACAGGCCGTCGAGGACAGACCGCGTTCCCGCAAACAGAGCACTTGTCAGGCCAAGATCACGGCGAACCGCAATGGTAGCCCCCTTTGGCCCGGAAGCATCGGCGGCCTGCTCGGCCTGATCAATGACCTTTTGCAACGCTTGAATCGGCGCCCTGAGAACCACCAGGTGGGCTTCGAGGCGCGGGATGCCCTGCGGCAACCTTTCCGCCCAAGTCGCGGCGGGGATTGACAGAGCCGCTACGGCACCCACAAGCGTTCCAGTCACCAGCAGGATGGCTACGAGCGCTCCGACGGTCCGGGGGCAATGCACACGCTCCAGGAGACGCACAGCGGGTTGCAGAAGCAGCTTCAACACAAACGCGAGTACGACGGGAAGGATGATCGCGCTTGCCACGTAGAGCGCCGCCAAAGCGGCCAGGGCGAAAAGCCCACCGAGAAAGAACGTCTGGGGATTGGATGGCAGCGGCATCTCTGCATCGTCGAGTGCCTCCGTCGATAGGGCATTCGGTTCCGGCGGCCGATCATCTTGGACCGGTGCCAACGGGGAACGCGGTGGCATTGAGACCGGAGCCATGGCCGTTCTCCTTCCCGGACCTGAGCATGTCCGTGTATCCGCAGTGAACCATACCCGCTTTCGTCAACCCTTGCCAGAAAAGCCATTTCCAAGGTGCGACCCCGACGTTGTTCAGCGCGCACCCGCCCACCGAACAATTCCCCGGCTCGGTCGGCCGTGGGGACGTGCTTAGAGGAGGAAGGCGTCACCTTGATCGAGGCATCGTCGGCCGACTTTGCGGCAGCCGTCTGTCACGCCACAACTGACTGTCATCGCCAGCTCGCATTACTCCGAAATCTGTTCCTAACCCGGGCCGTCCGATCCGGAGCCACTCCTCGAGGAAGCGGCATTTGCGCTGACGCCTTTGCTGATGTCGCTGGCGCTTCCTTCGCCCTTCAACTCACGCTCGGCCTGGTGCCAAAACTCCGCCTCGTAGCCTTCTGGGCAGCCGCGTTTCTCCCAAAGCTCGAAAGCACGCCGTCTTACTTGGCCCTCGGTAATATTGGTGGTCGGCGCCATTTGTGTCTCCTTAGTTCGTTCTCTTCCGAGAAGTATACAAACCAGGCTGCGCCGCAGGCTCTCAGTCATAGACATTTGCATAAGCTCAGCCCCTAAACAGTAGACGTGTTGGTGCCCATGGCCACTGATGAGAGAGTTCAATCGGCGATGCCAGTCACCACAAGGGCGGCTGATCCCGCCTCAGGCAGACGGCTGCTCTTTGTGAGCTGCCGTCAATTCCCGCGGATCGACCCTGACCGCTTGCACCGATCCCTGGTGCCCCTGATGCAGTGGCAGGTAAATGGTGGTCGCAACGCGCCGGTAGGCGAGAAACGACAGCCCCTCAATCAGTTCCTCGTCAATGTCGATCGTGTATGTGCCGGCGGGCTGTAAGCCATCAACAGCCAGCAGCGAGAACGGATGATCGAAGGTAACGGTCTCTCGTGTCGTACGCATGACCTGCTCCTAGGCCGCAATCTTATCGGCGCAATCTTTGGCAACCTGGCTGTCGCCTTCCGCAGTGCCTGGCATCGTCGCCCACCCGTTGTTCATGACGAGATCGGCCCTGTTCCAGGACGAGGCAGCCTTGATCGCGGCAACGCGCTCGGCAAGCTGGGGATCGCGCTTTGATTGATCAACGCAGATCAAGGATAAAGCCGCGACGACATCGGCTTTCGACCGATCAGCGGCCATCGTGCGGGCGGTTCCGCCCGTGACCCAACCGCCCCAGGAAAACCCGATGATGACAAGCGCGGCAGCGCCGCAGGCGGCGCCATAGAGGCCAGGTTTCCGCCATTCTGGGGTTTGCATGATGTTTTCCTCGGGACGATGGAAGCACAAGTCTCTTGTCCTTAAATCTCAACATAGCACGAACAAGTGGATTATTTGGTGTTTATTTCGGATTTGATCCTACTTATTCAGGCGGCAAACTCCCATATCTTATAGAATGTGGATGCGAATTTCTGTTTACGGCAGACACCCGTCACGATACGGGAATTTCAACTTGGCTTGGCCTGAGGCGTTCATTGAACGAGCTCTACATTGAGGAGGCCGCCATGACATTTCTGGTCCAGTTCAAGAGATACCGACGCGGTGTCCTTGAGGTCATTGGAACACTGCCTGTTGCCGCTGCCGATGGTGCCGCAGCTTTGGCATTCGCCCAGAGCCCCGCCGGAATGAGACGCTGGCCAGTGCGGACCGATGCTCTGCGCGTGATGGACGATGGTGGCCGCACGCTGCTCGATTGGACAATGCCGGTCGAGATCGCGCAGCCGGTGATCTATTCACCCACCCGCGTTTCAACTAAGGCCACGGGCAAAGAACCGCGCCCAGCGCCCCTGGTAACGGCAGAGCGGTCAAAAAAGGGCCCATCAACACACGCCGTGGACCAGCACCGTTTTGCTGTGGGGCAGTCGGTCTCCTACGCGGAGGACGGCCGGCCCGAGGTCTGGAACGGCGGCTATGAGATCGTCAGGCTCGATGACCCGCGTGGCGAGCCGCAATACGCGATCAGAAGCGCGGATCAGTCGTATGACCGGATCGTGCACGAGCACGAACTCCGCGAGGACCTGGGTGCCCGCGCCCGTGGCCGTTGAGCCTCCTCCTCCGGTTCGCAGTCCGGGCCGGTCAAGAACCTGCATGAAGCTGCCGCGGAAGCATGACGAATCCGAGCCGTTGGCTGCACCAAGGAAAGCGAGCGAGACATGGCACAGAACATCCTCAGTTTAGCGAAATCCATTATCCGTAGGGTTTGGGGTGCTTTGGTGACCGCCCCAACTCCCGCCGTGCAACCACGGCCGCAGCTCAACGGAAGGCGAGGCTACGGAGACGGCAGCATCAAACTGCCCGACTGAGGTCTGAGAGCACAGCCACCCTGAGGAAGGATCGCCTATGAATGTCTCTCACCGCTGATTGAAAGCCCAAGAGGCGGGGCCTGTCAGGCACAGAAATTGGGCTCCCGCGCAGCCCACGTCCCCGTTTCAGGTCAAGCTGTCCCGTCACAGGCCGGCTCGAAGAGGCAGAGACAATACTATGGCGCTCGAGGCTGCCTCGTTTCCCGGCGGATATTATCCAGCTCATTGCAGGTATGTTCCATCTCACGCCGGACTGCCCCCATGTCGCGGCGCAAGTCCTCAATCGAGCGCCTAATCTGCTGAGTGAGCTCCCGCAAGTCACCGCGAGTGATCGATGCGTCCGTACTATCCTGCTGAACGCTCGCGCAATCCGGCGTGCCGTCACGGCGGTAGCGCAAGCTCAGGGTCTCTCCCATCTTGAGATATCCACACCGGGTGTCCGGGTCGCGCCACGTCGATGGCGGAGTCTCTTGTGCCGTTACCGAGGTGGCGAAAACCAGCAGACCAGCCATGATTGCGATTGTGATCATCAAGCCTCCCTGTGAAAATGTGGGGTCGTGTGCTCGGAAGACCATGATGGTCCCGAAGGCACTGCCTCAATGAAAGGGCACAGTGTCGGCTGTGGACATGAGACTCCCGTTGACAGCACGGCGGGCCGGATGACCGACCTAACTTTGGCCAGCACTTCAGCACTCCTGGTCTGGAGGCGGTGGTTCTCGGAACATGGTGGGACCGCTGGTGTTACCCTTAGGGCAGCCTCGGAGGTTGATATGAAGGACCAAGAGATGGTGCTCTCTATCATCGTCAACGCCATCCAATTCACCCTCCAGCACGCGCAGAAGGCTCCCAATCATCCCGGAACCGTCCTATCGACCGAGGAGCGGGTGGATATCGCAAAAGCAATCTTAACCGCGCTTTCTGAACAAGGATTCGAGATCACACGAGCACCGTCGCAGCCGCGCTAATCTTCCGCCAGACGAAGAAGGATCAGCAAAGAGCGCTCCTTTAGAAGGGTCCATCCCGATGAACACGAAAACTCGCCCAAGCCTGCCCAAGGGCAAGCCCAAGAACGGCATCTCACAATGGGACAACGAGGGAGGCGCGCCTTCGTCCGGCGATCGGTCACGAAAGCAGGGTGGCAGGACCGAAAAACCCGATAAGCCTGCCAAGAAGGCCTCCTGATCTCGCAGGAGATCCGGCAAGGAATTCAGACCTGCTGGGCCAGCATCGGGAACTCAACGTCGCTGGTGGTCTTCTCACGGGAGGGACTGCACCTCACCTCGGCTCTTCCAATGAGTTCCGACGTGGTTCGAGACGCCGGTAGCTCTGCCGCCGTCAGCCGCAGCCTGGTTGCTTCCGCCATCTGAACGGAGTGAGGCGCGAGACCGGGGCATCATGATCCTGATAGCGCAAGTGGGATCCTCCCGCAGCCGCAATCCAGGCGCGGCCCTCCGGCGGTGTTTGCCGGTCCTGCGGATGAGCGGTGTCTCCGGACGCGATGTTAGGGCGATGGATCAGCCATGTGATTTGCCGACGTGATCCGCCTTGTTGGCGCCGCGAGATCCGAGCGGCCTTGGTGGACCTTCCGTGCTGTCCTCGGCGGTCTGGTGCTCCATCTCGGCATTGAGCGCGGCGCCGAGCAGGACAATCACTACCGACAGCCAGATCCACATCATGAAGCCGACACCAGCGCCAAGCGAGCCATAGGTTTTGTTGTAGCTGTCGAAGTTGGCGACGTACCAGGAGAACAGTATCGACGCCGCAAGCCATAGCGCGGCCGCCATAGCGCTGCCCCAGGTCACCCACCGCCATTTGGCATCTTGGCGGCTTGGGCCGTAGCGGTAGATGACGGCCAGCCAGGCAAAGACGACAACGAACAGGGCAGGCCAGCGCAGAATGCTCAAGAGCCGTCCGGCCGGGGTGACGAAGCCCATGAAGGTGAACACGACAGGCGCCACCACCACCGCGCCGATGGCCAGGATCACGACGCCAATCATGCCGAGCGTGAGCAGGAACGTCGTGGCATAAAAGCGCAGCAGGCTGCGCTTCTCCTTCTCGCCGTAGACCACATTGAGCGCATCGAAGAGGGCCGCAACGCCCGAGTTCGCGCTCCAGAGCGCGACCAGAAAACCCACCACGAAGGCAAGGCTGAGCGTGTCGCTATCCTGGGCGATGATCAGGCCGATCTGCTCGCCGATGAGCTCCAGCACGCCGCCGGGCAGAATGCCGGCCAAAAGGGACAGATGCCCCCTGATCGTGCTGGAATCGGCAAAGAGCCCGTAGAGCGACACGATTGTGGCGACTGCCGGGAACACCGCCAGCAGGGCAAAGAACGCGACCCCGCCCGCGGTGGACAGGATCCGGTTCTCCGGGATCGACCACAACATGCGCCAGAGGATGTCCTTCCAGCCCCGCGCCGGGATCTCCCCGGGGGTGTCGGCGTCGCGTCCCCGGCCAAGCTCACGAGCGCGGGCCAAATCGCCCGACGGCGCGTCGCGGGCTGCCTTCTCGCCGACGCCGGAGCGCCAATCCTCTGCCTGCTCATTCATCGGAGCCATGCGTTGTTGATCAGGGTTCGGCAGAATATCAGGTTCGCAAGCTCCTGGCCGCTCCAACCCGACGCATCTCGGTATGGTGAAGCGCCGCGAACATGGTGCCGATCAGTCGGGGAATCAGGGCTGTGGCCATGAGAGTGCCAACAGGATAACCGATGACCTCACCGCTGAATCCAGAAGTGAGGAGAACAGTGCGGCAGGGAATTCCCAGATTGAGCGGGGCACTCTTCTGCTGAGCTTGAACATGCCTCGGCATTCTTCCTTTGAGCAATCTGAGAACCTGAGGCGGAATCCAAGCCGACAGATGCTGTAGGGCAGAACTCCGTGAGTGATGATACACGACAAGGATCGATTGTAGCGCCGGCATCGGTCGGACGAGAGGCGAGCCCCTGCACGGTGTAAACAGGACAGCAGGACCAATCGGATCAGGAAATCGCACGGGCACCTTCTCCGCGGCGCAGTCTAAGGCAGAAAGATGACGCAGGACCAAACCTTCGCCTTTGCCATACTGGCCGGAATGATGGCTCTGTTCGTTTGGGGACGGCTGCGCTACGACCTTGTCGCTGTTCTGGCACTCCTGGCCGCGGTGTTCACCGGCATTGTCCCGCATAAGGTGGCCTTCTCCGGCTTTGGGGACGATATTGTCATCATTGTCACGAGCGCGCTCATCGTCAGCGCCGCCGTCGCACGCTCTGGCGTGATGGAGGCGGTCCTCCATCGAGCCTCGCCTTACATCCCCTCGGTGCAGGGCCAGATTGTCGTTCTAGTGGCAGCGGTCACGATCCTGTCCGCCTTTGTCAAAAACATCGGCGCGCTCGCGATGATGATCCCAGTGGCGTTCCAGATGGCTCGTCGCTCCAATGCTTCCCCCTCGTGCTTTCTCATGCCGATGGCCTTCGGGTCTCTGCTCGGCGGTCTGATGACCCTTGTCGGCACCTCACCCAACATCATCGTCTCCCGTGTGCGCGAGGAATTGACGGGTCAGCCTTTCAGCATGTTCGATTTCACCCCGGTCGGCCTCGGCCTTGCGGCGGCAGGCGTGGCGTTCCTGGCCTTCGGCTACCGGCTTCTTCCTGGCGGTCGCAAAGCCGCAGGGACCATGGATGAGGCGATCAACCTCACCGACTACATGACGGAAGCTCGCGTTGCTGCGAACTCACCGATAATCGGGAAGACGGTCAGCGATCTGGCCAAGCTCTGTGACAGCGAGGTTCTGGTGACAGGCGTCGTTCGGAACCGGACCGAGCATACGACGCCTCTGCCAGATGCTGTCCTTCGCAAGGGCGATATTGTTCTCCTTGAGGGCGATCCGGAAGCGCTTGAGCGGGCAGTCGCCCGCGCTCACCTGGAGCTCGAAGGGGACGACCGCCCCACGCGAGGCAAGGGGGCAGGCGAAGAGATCGGAGGAATCGAGGCCGTCGTTGGGCCGAGCTCGGCGCTGATCGGTCAGACGGCTAAACGCATGGCGTTGCACGAGCGCTTCAACATCAATCTCCTGGCCGTCAGTCGCAGCGGCGAGCGGTTCACCGAGCGCCTGCGCGACATCACCTTGCGGACCGGCGACGTTCTCGTGCTGAAGGGCGATCTCACCCGGCTTCCGGACAAGCTGAAGGAACTCGGCTGTCTGCCACTGGCCGAGCGCGAAATCCGCCTGGGCAATGTCCGGCAGGGTCTCGCCCCGGTGGTGGTCCTGGCGAGCGCCATGGGGCTCACGGCCTTTGGCGTGCTGCCCGTCGCCACCGCCTTCTTCACCGCCGCCGCCCTGGTGGTCTTGCTTGGGGCACTCTCGCTCCGGGAGGCTTACGAAGCGATCGATTGGCCCATTCTGGTGATGCTCGGGGCGCTGATCCCGGTCAGCGACGGGATCCGTACGACCGGTGGGGCCGATCTCGTGGCCGGATGGCTCTCGCTGCTTGCCAGCACCCTGCCATCCTATGGAGCGCTCGCGCTGATCATGATGGCGGCCATGGCCGTGACGCCGTTCCTGAACAATGCGGCCACGGTGCTGGTGATGGCTCCCATCGCGGTGACTTTTGCCGGACAACTTGGCTATAAACCTGACGCCTTTCTCATGGCGGTTGCGGTCGGTGCAGCCTGCGACTTCCTCACGCCCATAGGACACCAGTGCAACACACTCGTGATGGGGCCGGGCGGCTATCGCTTCGGCGACTACTGGAAACTGGGGTTACCACTCTCCGTCATTGTCATTCTAATCGGCGTGCCGCTCATCCTGCTCGTGTGGCCGCTGACCTAGCCAGCAGGATCGTTGCGCTCAGACGTGAGCGGAAACCGCACTTGAATCCGTGTCCTCCGATCCCCCTCGATCGCCAGGGTGCCGTTAAGACTACGAGCCATACCTTCGATCAGGCGCATGCCCAATGACCCTGTGCGCCGTGTGGCGGGAAGACCCACACCGCTATCCTCAATGAAGAGGAGCACATCCTCTCCCTGGCGGTGCAGCCCGACCCGAATGGTGCCGCGCCGCTTGTCGGGGAAGGCGTGCTTGAGCGCGTTGGTGATTGCCTCCCCCGCGATCAACGCCACGTTGATGGCGCGATCAACATCCAACGTGATCTCATCGGCGTCGCTCGTGAGGTCTATGCGCTGATCCTGCGGGCTCCGGAGATGGCCGAAGTTCCGGCATAGCTCCGTCAGGTAGCCTGCCATATCGACCGCCTGCACGTCATTGCTGTCCTGCCGGTAGAGAAGCTCGTGGATGCGGGCGAGATGATCCAGGCGCTGGATGGCATTCTCCAAGGCTTCCGAGACCTCGGGATTATCCTGCCGTCCGATCTGAAGGCGCAGCATTGAGATTGCCATACTGATGCTGTTCTTGGCCCGATGGTTGACCTCATGCAGCAACACGCTTCTTTGGCTCAGAAGCTGATCCTTCTCGCGGAGGCTTTCCATCAGAACCACTTCCAGAGCCCGCCTGCGGTCGACTTCATCCTGGAGCGTTTGGGTCCGCTCCTTGACCCTTGCCTCCAGAACCTCGTTCAGGCGCTGGGTGCGACGCTCGGCTCTGACACGGCGGGTGATGTCCCAAAACGAGGCGAAGTGCTGGATCACGCGGCCCTGGTCGTCGTGAACAGGGCTGACGAATTGGGCCACCCAGACCTCGCGGCCATCTTTGGCGCGAAGCGACACCTCAAGGGTGAGAGGTTCGTCGGCTTGCATGGCAGCCCGGATGAGCCTCTCGGCCTCAGGGCCGGTGTCAGGACCAGTCAGAAAGAAATAGTTCCGGCCCAGAACCTCCTCACGGGTATAGCCGAAAAGGTCGATGAAGGATTGGTTCACATAGACAATGGGATTGCCGTCAATGCCGGGATCGGTCACCACCATCGGCATGCGGGTGGCCTCGACCGCTGCCACGAACGGGCCGCCGCGATCCTGAACAGCATTGATTCCCGCTTCGGCTCTTCCCTGATCGGTGTCGGCGGATTTTGGGTCGGATTCCAATTCTCGGTGCTCCGGCTGACGGCGCATCTTGCGCCGTTGGTTGCCTCTTCGTCGCCTCACTTGCCTCCCACGCGGCTCTGGTCTCACGTGTGAAATGCCTCGGGTGTAAATGGTGAGCGCTCCACCAGCAGAATCTTGGCCGTCACGCCGACTGACCGAAGACCTTCGAGAACTCTCTGCATCTGCTCGGATGCTTGCGCCTTGCGAGCATCCTCGACAGTATGGAACTCCAGCAGGGTGATCGTGTCGGGGCTGGCTCCGTCAGCAGCGCGATAGGCCATAAAGGACATCGCACCCGGGATTTGCAGAAGCTGCGCGATCCAGTCCCGGACCCGTTGGTTATAATCGTTCCAGCGATGCGAGTCGGTCGGGCGGTCATACTGAAACATGACATAGGCCATGGGATACCTCCCTGAAGGCTTGCGCTATCACAGCACACCGGAGCCATCCGTCATAGCGCTCGGACGGATGCGCTCCCGGTTCAGCCGCGTGGTCTAGGCAAAATCAGTCGGAGCGACGATCGCTCCTGAGTTCATTGGCGTTGATCACGCGCGCTAAGAGGTCTTGCAAGGTCTCCCGCTCCCGTTCCGACAAGGCAGCCATCACGCGATCCCGCACCGCAAGGATCGCCGGGTATAACCGCGCATAGAGTTCGAGCCCTTCGGGCGAGAGGCTGAGAAGGCGCAGGTCGCGTCCGTGTTTCCCCGGTGTCCGTCTGACGAACCCGAGAAGCTCAAGGTGCCGGACCATCCGCTGGGCACTCGGAAGGTCAATGCCGATCCGCTCGGCCAGTCGCCGCTCGTCGATGTTCGGCGCATCGTGAAGGGAGGCCAAAACCGCAGGTTCGACCAGTGTCAGGCCCTCTGGCTTGGTCACGTCCACCAGCGCGTGGTTCAGGATGGTATGGAAGCGTCGCCCCAGATTGAACTCACTGCGGCGGTGAACCGGTGGCAGCGCCCGAGACCGCGGATGATCAGACGGATGGGCCAGATAGGCTCGCACAGGCACATCGAGGTTTTTCACGAGTTGCGTCCCGAGGTCGTCAAAGGCCAGTGGCAGCACCCTGGACACGTAGTTATAGGCCGTTCCTGAGAGGCAGACCAATCCCGGCTGTGCCAGCTTCTCCATGCGGGCGGCAATGTTGACCCCATCACCAAACATGTCGCCGTCCCGAACCATGACTTCTCCAACATGGACGCCGATCCGGAAGGTGAGGCGACGGTCCTTAGGGGTTTCCTCGTTGGCCGCCGCAATCCTTTCCTGAATGCCGACTGCACATTGCACCGCATCGACGACGCTCGGGAATTCGGCGAGAATGCTGTCGCCTGCGGTGTTCGCCGTGCGACCGCCGTACTGGGTGATGTGCCGATCCATGATCTCGCGGCGGAAGTCGAGCAGGGCCAGAGTTCCAGCCTCATCGGCATTCATGAGGCGCACATAGCCCGCCACGTCAGCGTAGGGGATCGCCGCGAGGCGGCGGTGCATGACTGAGGCGCGCTTGTTCATCCTCGGGTACCACCCTTCATGGACCTGCCCAGGCCCAAGTCGCACCAGTAGAACCTCGCGGTCGACAGGATAATTGGCCAGGACTGAGCCCGGTTCCTGACAGACCGGCGGCACCAGCGAAACTGCAACAACCGGCCCTCCAGATCCGGATTCACTCACCCGTGGTAGCGGATCGTCAGCGTGCAAACGGCGAGAATGCCAGCCATCAGGAGAAGCGAAATCAACACTTGGGACAGCATCACATGAATCCCAGGATTACGGCTCCACAGAACAGGAAGGCTAGAGCCGCAGCAAAGAGCGCTTCGTTTTCGTAAGAAATGTAGGACCTAATTCTCTGAACCATGATGTCCTCCTCAATTTATTGAAGTATACGCGCTTATCATTCCTGAGTATATGATTGTCTCGAAGCATGCATTATTCGACAAGGTGGAAGGGGGCTTGCAATATGCGGAGGCAATCCGAGAGATGAGAAACTTGGAAAGCGGATCATTATGCTTCGTCGATCCGTCTGGGGCCCGCCTTGATTATGTGACCAGCGGGGTCTGATTGATGGACATGGCAATGAGGCAGCCGCCGCCAGAGATTTTGAAGAGTGGCACGGGTCTCGGTGTGCGAGAGAAGGTTTTCTTGATCACATTGGGATATGCCACGGGCGCAAACGGCAAGCCTCCTCCGGTGCCTAAGGCTAGAGTAGACTGCAATCTCTGATCAGAATGACAGGGGGAGGGCGCTTATGGACGAGGTGGCTCAACTCGCCCGGCAGTTGCTGGATAGCGGCGTAACAAGGCTGTCTGAGCGCGAGCAGCGGGTAATTCTCCACATTGCCAAGCGTTCGCATGTCGCTCGAAATGTGAACAATGTTCTCGAAGAACGGCAGACATTGGGCGAACGCTTGGCGGATCGGGTCGCTCAATTCGGCGGGTCCTGGACGTTCATCACGATCTTCACGGGGATGCTCATGGCTTGGATCGTCCTGAACAGCGTTGCCTTGGCCCGCGTCGGCGGAGGCTTTGATCCATACCCCTATATTTTCCTGAATCTGATCCTGTCGATGGTTGCCGCGCTCCAAGCCCCTGTGATCCTGATGTCTCAGAACCGACAAGCCGCTAGGGATCGGTTGGCCGCAGGCCTGGATTACGAGGTCAACTTGAAGGCGGAGGTTGAGATCATGGCCCTACACGACAAGCTGGACCGCATTCGCGTCGAGCATCTCGAAGGCTTGCTTCAGGATCAGACGCAGCGGGTTGAGGAGTTAGACAAGCTGATCCGGGCAACCCTCGCGAAACCACTCTCAAGCTGACCTGCACCGAATTTGGCTTTTAACGGCCTGGATCGTTCATGAGCGATGGGGCTGCCACAAACCTGCGCCGACGTGCTCTGCTGCGACAAGCCAATCGACCTATGCCAGCTCGCGCAAGCCTTTTTCGGTTGAGATGCTGCACTGAGCTCGTCACATGCCTTGACGGAAGGTCTGGTGATGGCACGAGGCGGAAGAAGCGCTTGGGTCTGCTCATGAGAAGTCGAGCGAACCTTCATTTCATTTGTTGTTAGAGCAACGCGCCCCGCATTGGATCATGATGCGCTGGGAGAAGTGGTGCTGAAACAAAGCGATAGCGGCAATGCACTGGCTCCGTCAGAATCGCCATTGCTCTAGTTACTCCTTGACCCGAAAGAGACGTTCCGGAGCGACGGCGGCGTTGCGCGTCCGGTTGCAACCATGGCGCGTCGAGCCATCATGATCCCTGGTGTCGGCGGGGCGGGCGCTGGCGTGTGCCCCAGCCCCCCTATGAGCCCTGGTGATCCGGTCAATGGCATTGGCAGGTGCTGAAAGGCCACTTTCAGCACCGAGGCCGATGGCCTTTTACGGGGCGGCCACGTCTGAAACGGATCGACCCAACTCCTCCGTTTGAGCACCGAGGGACTGTCGCGTCTGAGGATCGACAACCGCGACAGGAGCAGAGATCGCCAGACCGGCCGCCGTTCCGACAGCACTGGCCGCCCCCGTTGTGACCTGGATGATGCGGTCGCCCAGCCCGACCCGGGAATCCGTCACCGTCTGGCCCTCGGCCAAGCGCTTGCCGATGAGTTGCACGACCTCGGGACTCTCAGCGAACTTGCCGTGATTGAGGGCATCGCCTGCTTTGAGCTTGGTGAGGTCGAGGACCGTGACGTTCGCTTGCTCGAGTTGCGTCCGGTAGGGCTCCTGATCGGGATTGATGGCACCCAGGCGAGCCTCGCTCCCCCAGACGCGCCGGGAGACGGCAAGTGCTCGGTCGTCCTGCGACACGAACAGAGTGAATGCGGGGCGGTTCGCTCTCGGACCCATGTCGATGATCGCCTCCCGGGCGAGATCGACATCGACATCGGGCGCGGCGAGAAGAACGTTGCGGATCTTCGGCGTCACCCGGCCGTCGCGGATCGCCATCTGGCGCAGGGTCTCGAGCGCAAGCGAGTTGCCCATGGAATGGGCCAGGATCGAGATCTCGCCCACGGCCGGATCACGGGAGATCGCCTTCAGCAGATTCTCCAGGGCATTACGGGAATAGGCCGTGCTCTCGCGATCGTAGCCATAGGCCAGGACGCTGCCGCGCGAGGGCCAGGTGAACAGGATCGGCACCACGGGAGCGTTGGAGTCATGCACGATCTGGGCGAAGCGGAAGACCGCATCGTCGAAGCGGTTGTTGAAGCCATGGATGAAGACCAGCACCTGCCGTTTTGGGACCGTCCGCAGGCTCTGGTGGAACCAGGCGATAGCCTGATCCCGGTCGATCACGTCGGCCTTGAGGGTCACGAACTCCGTGGCTGGGTTGCCGGGCACCTGCCGCGGCCACTGCACCTCACCGATCTGCCGGGCGTTCGACGGCGGGATCGAAACGGTAATATGGGCGAAGGCCGCCGTCGGGCCCCGATCGCCGGAGAACAGCTCCGCCGGATCGGCCCGTTTGCGCGTAGTGGCGACCAGCATGTCGACCTGGCTCGCGCCGGCGACGGTCCCACTCACTGGGACCATCACGCCGCGGAGGCTGGCGCAGGCTGCGAGCGGCGAGATCAGAGCGAGGATCAGGGACAGGCACAGGGCCCGACCTCTGAAGGTCCTTCGCGTTTCAGGGAACACCATTGCGGATCCTTGTTCCAGGCAGACGGGAACGTGCAGGCTGTCCAAGGTTGGACGACCTTGTGGTAGTCCTCTCAACTCGCCTGCCCTTCGGGTGGTGGCGGCTTGACGAGCTTGAGAGCCTGATGGGCCGCCACCGGCCCGGCTTCCTCGTGACCCGCCACCTGCACGGTGGGAACGGCGAACCGGATGCCGTTCTCGTCAAACGCCCGCTTGATCAGGGCCAGCGCCCTGCGGCGAATGACGAACTGCTCGCCGGGCTTGGTCATCATCTTGAGGCGGATCTGGATGCCGTAATCGCCAAACTGCTCGACGCCTTGCATCTTCAGTGGCTCGATGATGTTAGGCGCGAACTCCGGATCTTCCGCCAGTTCCTTGCCGATCTGCTTGATCAGCTTCTTCGCCTTGTCGAAATCGGAATCGTACGACACGCCGATGGTCAGCTTGTCGATGACCCAGTCACGGCTCATGTTCTGAACCGCTCCAAGGACCCCGAACGGCACCGTGAACAGTGGCCCACGGTGATGGCGCAGCTTCACCGAGCGGAACCCGAATGACTCCACCGTCCCCTTGTAGCTGCCGCTCGTGATGTACTCGCCGACCCGGAAGGCATCGTCGAGCAGGTAGAACACGCCGCTGATGACATCTTTGACCAGCGTCTGCGAGCCGAAGCCGACGGCCACGCCCACGATGCCGGCGCCGGCGATTAGCGGCCCGATCTCCACCCCTAGCGCCGACAGGGCCATCATCACGGCGACGACCGCCAGCACCACGAAGATGACATTGCGGAAGATCGGCAGCAGCGTGCGGAGCCGCGCCTGCCGGACCGCCGCCTCGGTTCCGGGCGCGGACAAGGCCTCGGCCTGGCTGAGCCGCCGATCGATCAGCGACTTGACCACCTGCCAGATCAGGTCGGCGATGAGCAGGATCACGACGCTGCTCAGCGCGCCGCGCAGGAGGCGAGTCAGGAGGGTGTCGCGGCCGCTCATCTCGACAAGATCGATCTGCCAGGCGTGCGCGAGCAGAAGGGCAGCGCCGACGATCAAGAGAGCCCGGATGCCGCGATCCAGAAAGACCGCCATTAGACTTGGCGCGGGAAGCGCCTTAGATCCTCCGACAGGGCGCGAGACATGATGGCTCGCCATCCGGGCGACCTTGATCGCCCCGGGGAGGAGGAGAGCCACCGCCAAGAGCCAGAACAGGCGCATGAACCCCATGACCCAGAGCCCCCA
This sequence comes from Microvirga terrae, assembly GCF_013307435.2. Classification (NCBI taxonomy): domain Bacteria; kingdom Pseudomonadati; phylum Pseudomonadota; class Alphaproteobacteria; order Hyphomicrobiales; family Methylobacteriaceae; genus Microvirga; species Microvirga terrae. The sequence continues at coordinate 497,072 of NZ_CP102846.1, read as the reverse complement.
GAGCAGCACCAGGCAAAGCGACAGAAGCCAGGGGGTAATCGCGTGATGGGTCGGGCGCCGCGTAACGTCCGGAAGGGCATCGGCTGCGCGAGGCCGGGTCCACACGACATTCAGGGCGATGGCGAGAAGCCCGAGCCCGAGAGCATAGGCCACGAGCTCGCGCCCCTCGGGCGAGAACCCCAAGGCGCTGAGGACCTCAAGCGTGGCCCGTCCGAAGGCGAACCACCCGACGAAGAGCGCCAAGCGCCGATACCAGAAGCGAGCGGCATGGGCGGGTAACGGGATGACGCAAAAGCGCTCCGCATTCTGCGGCCCATCGATGTCCGGCGCCAGCAAGAACCGTCCCAGAACCAGCGCGAGACGCAGGATCACGGCTGCGACCAGATAGGTAAGGACGACCTGTCGCAGGAGCGGCGGCCAGTCGAAGGCGAGGAATGCGCCGACGCTCCCGAGCCCGAAGATCGCCACTTCGCTGACGCCAAAGGCGAGACGCAGACCGATGGCGCGCATCCGCGCGGACGCCGTCTCGATGGGCAGGGCAAGGATCCGCTGCTGCGGGCGGGCGGTGACTCTTCTGAAGAGCCATTCGGTTCCCGCACCCAGGGCGACGAACCCGAGGACGAGGATCAGCACAGCGACGGGGCGGCGACCGCGCAGCTCGGCGAGCAGGCGGTCCGCAGCATTGCGGAACTCGCCCGGCAGGCGCGGCGCGGCGGCCGCGAGGGAAGCGAGATGGTCCCGCATGCTGGCGGTCCGGGCTGCCATCATCTCGGAGCCGGTCATCTCGGAAGCTGTCGTCTGGGTAGCGGTCGACGGCGGCTCTGCAAGCGCTGGCGTCGACGCAGGCTGCTGCTGTTGGTCGATCCAGCCGCGCACGGCCGGATCCTGCATGAGGTTCAGGAACTGCTGCACCTGTGGCGGGGGAGGGCTCTGCGCCGCCGGGACTTGGGCGTTGGCGGATGGAGACCATACCAGCACGAGGAACAGCAGCACCAGGCTGCCAAACAGCCGGGCCGGGGCGTCGTGGTCGGCGTGCGTTGTCATCATCGAACCCATCATCGTTCACAGGACGCCTGTTTGCGATCCTGCGCAAGTGCTCGGTACCGAGCCGGGGAGACCGCCTGCCCCGAGAGAACAGTGGGGATCCGCCGGGGGTCACCACCTCATGCTGAGACCGAGCACCGGCCCATGCTGGAGCATATCGAATTCATAGCGGCGTCGGCCCTCGCCGTGGGCCTAGTCGACGGACAGGGCGCGGTAGCCGATCACGCCCGAGAAGGTGATGCGGTTGTAGATGCCGAAGTCGAAGCCATAGCCGCCGATGGCCTGGCAGGAGAAGTCGCTCCCGACGCCAAACCCGCCGATGTCGTCACGTAGGAAGAGTTCGTGCCCGGGCGCCACCGCATATCGGACGCGGGCGCCGAGGACCGGATCGAGCCAGTCAACCGAGCCAGACCGGGCGAAGGCCCGCCCGCCTGCAAGCTCAAGATCGCCGATGTCGACGGTGCGGGCGATCTCAAATGAGAGATCCGCCTCCTGGTACGAGTAGCGGGCGCCGCTGAGCATATCGAACACCAGAGGTCCGGCGCGTGCGACCTCAAAAGCGGCACCACCTCGACGATGGCCATCTGGAAGTCGAGTTCGACGGCTCGGCCGACGGTGCCCGTGATGCCGGGCACGGGCGTACGGGTCCGAACGTTGCCGCCGGCGAGCCCGAGCGCCGCGCACTGGCAGGCGATGATCAGGACCGACACCGCTGCCACGAGCCCAAACGCAAAGGCGAGTGGACTCCCGGGCCGCACCAGTCTGAGAGCAATTGGTGCGGGGATCCCGGTCCTTCCGCCTTACTGGCTGAGACTTCGCATCTCGCCCGCGATCTGGCGCCACTCCCGCCGCAAGGTGCGCTGCCCCATGAACAACGACAGGTGCCCGCACGGTGCGACCGCTGTCCGGATCCGACGGGCGGGAGTACCGACCAAGCGGCGAGCCGCAAGCAGTTGGGCCGGTGGCGTCACATCGTCGTGCTCGCCAGGAGAAACAGCGGGGCTTTGACGGATGAGAGATCGGCCACTTGGCCGAGCGCCCGAAACTCGCCCCGGGCGAGTTCGTTGCGCCGGAACAGATGCTCCACGACCTCAAGATAGAAGCTGCCGGGGAGGTTAACGGTCCACTGATGCCACTGCCGGTATCGCTCGAACAGGTCCTCCAGCGCATTCTGACCAACCTGCAGGACCTCGGCGGCCGCTGCGGGATCTGGTGAGACGACACCCCATAGATCCAGCGCCCGTTGCCCGAGGATCAGACCGTCGCCGGAACGAACCAAGCCCTCGAAGAACTCGGGCGCCGTGGCGCGGGTGCCCGCAACCATGGCCGAAGGGGCGGCGAGATCGACGGGGGAGCCGGCCAGCGCCATGCTGTGGATCATCTGCGGAAATCGGGCCGCGAACATCAGCGACAGCCATCCGCCCTGGCACAGCCCAATGAAGTTCACCAGCCCCCCAAGCTCCTGCACCACGACCATCAGATCGGCGAGGTAGTTGTCGATGGAGAGAAAGCGCATCGACGGGATCGCGGACTTGCACTCCACGACACAGATCCCGTCCAGCCCCTCGCCCAGCAGGCTTTCGACCAAGCTGTGCCCGGGCGCGAAGTCGGCCAAGGCGGCGCCATGAAGCGCGAAGGGGGCCACGACGAGCGTGGGCACGCGGCCTGCCCGGTGCGAGAACTCACGCACCCGAAGGCTTGGCAGATCCAGGCGGACCGCATGCGGCGTCGCCCAGGCCGGCTCCGGACCGACGGGCTCAGCGGGGCTGGCGGTCATGGACCGGCTGAGGGTATGCAGGGCCGCCTCGCCGGCGTACGTGGCCGCCAGGACCGGCCATAGCCACGGATTCCAGACAGGGAACTCAGCCTTCATGGCCACATGCCTTGCGACGAATGGGCCCGAGGTTCTGCCACAACATCTGAGCCCTCCCACGCTGACGACAAAAACGACCTGAAAGCTCCCGAAAACGTTGCCTCCGGCATGCCGGCTGGTCCACAGACCTCTGCGCCGCGGGCAAAGCGGCCCTCCAGCTTTCGCCGGAACCCGGTGTCCAGTACAAGACTGCCTGTGCCTCCGGCCCGTGCGTTACGCAGCATGCCTTTCAGCGCGCCAGGTGCTCGGCGTTTCGCCCGACCAGCGCCGGAAGGCGCGGGTGAAGGCGCTGGCCTCGGAATACGCCAGGGCCGCCGCGATATGAGAGAGCGACACGTCGGTCTCTTCCAGCAGTTGACGGGCAATCTCGAAGCGGATCTCGTTCGTCAGCGCCCGGTAGCCCATGCCGGTGCCCTTCAGGCGGCGGCTCAGGGTACGGCGGTGCATCGCCAGCACCTCGGCAATGTCGTCGGCCGAGCAATGGTTGCTGGTCAGCCGCGTGCGCAGCAGCCGTCGGATGTCGTCCGAGAACTCGCTTCCCGCTCTGGCCTTCATTTGCTGGATGTGTTCCTCCAGCAGCGCGCGCATCATGGGATCCGCCCCGGTAATCCGCTGCTCCAGGTCACGGGCCGGGAACACAAGGGTTGCGGTTTCCTGGTTGAACCGTGCCGGAGCGCGGAAGTGGCGCCGATACGCCGCGGCATCCGCAGGAGCGGCTTTGGGCAACAGGACCTCCACCGGGTTCCAGGTCGACCCGCACAGGGTCCGCACGATGTTGATCGTGACGCCCAGAGCTGCGTCGCGGATTTGCTCCGCGCTCGTGCCCGCCGCCTGGTAGGTCGCAAACGTGAGCAGGGCTGTGCCGTCGCTGACGATCAGCGACGGCACCACGGCCCGGTCCTGGAGGCTCAGGTTCGCAACGAGCGCGCGCAGGGCGTCGCCCACCGTGTCCGAATGCAGCATCAGGCGCCCCACCATCCCGAGCGACAGGATCGTGGCGCGCTGGCCGACGAGGAGCCCGAAGTGCGAACAGTTCGTGCCGGCCACGCACAGGGTGTACAGCCGGCCCAAAGCTGCAAACGGGATCACGCTCATGCCATCATCGAACAGGCTTGGGTCGAGGCCTGCCGCCCGGATGAGCGGGTCGGGATCGAGGCCGAACTCGCGCAACGCCGGGGCGATTTCCTTGGAGATGCCCAGATGGATGTAGCCGGGAGAAAGCGTTCGCTTGGGTCCTGCCAGGGTGGTTGTCGGTGTAGGCGTCTCGGGGCTGATGTTCGCGGACGGAGGCACGATGTGTTTGGTCATCAGAGTCGCCCCGTCGCATTCTGAGGATGGCCGCGAAACTGCACGGTCGCTCTAATCGGGACGAACGCTCTGATCCTGATCAATTCAACAAAGGTTAAGAGACGATTAAGGCGGCAGAACGGCTTTTTCTGCCAGTTTCATGTCTCGTCGTCCCATCGGGTCGGTATCCTGTCCCAAAGCCAAACGGCAGCCGGCTTCCTCAACCATGGCCGCGGATTGATGGCGGGGATCTCGTGATCGACGTCTCAAACTGGCAACACGTTGTCCCAAGGCATCAAGCATGCCGTCGGCACAAGCCGTAGGATGGCGGACGATCAGGCAGACGGGAGGCTGAAATGCCCAGGAAAACGCTGCCCGATGATGACCCTCGCCGACAGCTCGCTCAGCTTGAACGGAATATCGTCCAGACCGATCTGCTCATATCGAGGCAGATCGCCCGCATCGAACTGACGGCCGAGAAGGGGGATGACACAACGAAGGCCAAGGGCGTGCTCTACGGGTTGAGAATGGTTTGCGAATACTGGTACGCCCAGAAAGAGATTCTCCTCGCCCCCCGCGAGCACGAGTGAGGACGCTTCACGGTTGCCCGGGGCCGTGGAGCGCGAAAGAGCCCCGTCCGGGTTCGCCTGAACGGGGCTGAGTTGACGGAGGCTGTTGCAAGGGTTTGCTGGGATTGGGAGCCTCCGTGATCCGTATCATGCCCGGGTTGCCCGATCCTGCTTGACCACCCGAGACAAGCGCTCGGCGCAGGCCGCTGCCGCCAAAGAGGTTCTGACCCTTATCAAAGGCAAGCCGCCCGCGCACGGCGGCTCGTCGGGGCAACCGCGTTAGTTCCAAACTGTCAAAAGAAAGTCCCAAGCAAACAAGCAGGCCGATCAGGAACCGCCATGATGGAGCAGGTCCAGCAAGCGGCCGGGCTGACAAAACGGGGAGGGAGCATGGAGATGCCATCCACCTACAGGGCCACCGAGTTGCTGCCGGGCCACGGCTTCGGTCCCCTCACTGAGGATCTTCGCCAGGTGCTCCGGACCGAGCTGCTCAGGGACACCTGTTCCGCCGCTGGGATCGCCCGCCTGTTCTCGATGCACCGCCGCACCCTGAACCGGCACCTGCATATCGAAGGCCTCGGGTTCCGGCAGCTGGCCAACGAGATCCGCTTTGAGATTGCGTGCGAGCTTCTGGCAAACACCGACATGGCGCTCAGCCAGGTTGCGGCAGTCCTGAGATATTCCGAGCTGAGTGCCTTCACCCGCGCCTTCCGGCGCTGGTCGGGGCAGACCCCGTCGGCATGGCGCGCGAGCCATCCCGGTGTCCAGAAGCGGCGGCCCCGCAAACCTCACCGCCCACGTCCGGGCCTTTGACCGACCCTCCCAATCCGGTCATGCCGCCAATAGCATGGAGTAAGTCAGAGGCTGCGAAGGAAAGGATGCAGGCATGCTCTGGCCCTCTGCGACTTGCTGTTCGCTCCATGCTGGCCTTGGCGGGGTGAGGGGGCAGCGGAGCCAAAATCCGCCATGCCGATCACTGGCGCGGATGAAACACGGGCGCCGGAATTCGGTCGCCCCCAACCAGCGGGCCTGGCGCCAAGCGCAGGACGCCCGGGAAACCTGTCGGTTCGGGATGGGACCAGATGGTGATCCCGCTCATTTCGGCACGGCAGTCCCAAACTGTTAATGGGATGGCTCAACGGGTCAAGCAGCGGATGTGGGGAGGGCCATACTGGCCCCGGCAAACAAGCTGGGTAGTCGCAGACATGGGCTTAAGCCCGGATTCTGCAAGCCCTTTGGCACAACACCTGGCAACCAATCGCGACAACCTATCGAGAGCACAACGGGAGGCCACCATGACGGTTGCGGTTCCAGCCCAGGACGCGTCTCAGCACGGCCAGCGGCGGCATGACAAGTACGACCGGCTCGTGGCGACCGCGCAATCGCGTCCGAAGCTGAAGGTTGCCGTGGCGCACCCATGCGATGCGGCCTCCCTCGGCGCAGTGTTCGAGGCAGCCGGGCTCGGCCTGATCGAGCCGATCCTCGTCGGGCCGCAGGCCAAGATCACGGCCGCCGTGAAGGCGCTCGGCAAGGATGTCTCCACGATGCGCATCGTCGACGCCCCGCACAGCCAAGCGGCAGCGGAGGCAGCCGTCGACCTCGTGCGCTCAGGGCAGGCCGAGGCGCTGATGAAGGGCAGCCTGCACACGGACGAACTCATGGCTGCCGTCGTTCGTCGCGAGGGCGGGCTGCGCACGGCACGCCGGATCAGCCACTGCTTCGTCATGGACGTTCCCGGCCATGACACCCCACTCATCATCACCGACGCGGCGGTCAACATCGCGCCGACTCTGGAGGACAAGGTCCACATCGTCCAGAACGCCATTGACCTTGCCCGTGCGCTGGGGGCCGACCCGGTGCGGGTCGCAATCCTCTCGGCGATGGAGACCGTCAACCCGAAGGTGCCGTCGACCATCGAGGCGGCGGCCTTGTGCAAGATGGCCGACCGCGGGCAGATCACGGGCGGGATCCTCGATGGTCCGCTTGCCCTCGACAACGCCGTAGATCTCGGCGCGGCCAAAATCAAGAAGATCCAGTCGCCGGTGGCCGGCCAGGCCAATGTCCTCGTGGTTCCGGATCTCGAAGCCGGCAACATGCTGGCCAAGAGCCTGACCTTTCTGGCCGACGCGGACGCCGCCGGTATCGTGCTCGGCGCCCGCGTGCCGATCATCCTCACGAGCCGGGCCGACTCGACTATCGCCCGGCTGGCGTCCTGCGCCGTGGCCTCGCTCGTGGCCGACGCACAGCGCAAGCAACTCGCCATGCCGGAGGTCTGAGGCATGACGCCCGTCCTCATCGTCCTTAACGCAGGATCATCGAGCCTCAAGTTCCAGGTCTACGACATGGTTGACGGTGCGGAGCCGCAGCTCGTCTGGAAGGGGCTCTTCGAAGGGCTTGGGGAAACAGCGCACTTTATTGTCAAAGACATCAGTGGGACAATTTTGGACCACGTGTCATGGGACCCCAGCGACGGAATCGGGCACGAAGAGGCGCTGATGCACCTCGTCTCGTGGTTGAGCCAGTTTCGGGAGGAGCGCAAGCCCATGGCCATCGGACACAGGGTTGTCCATGGCGGCGAGTCCTTCTCCGCTCCGGTGCTGGTCGACGACTCCGTTATTCAGAGGCTTGAGGCGCTGGTGCCGCTCGCGCCCTTGCATCAACCCCACAATCTGGAGCCGATCCGCGTTGTGCGCCGCCGCCTGCCGGGGATGCCGCAGGTTGCCTGCTTCGACACCGCCTTCCACCAGACGCAGTCCGACATCGCGACCCTGTTCGCACTGCCACGCGAGATGCGCGAACGCGGTGTACGGCGTTACGGCTTCCACGGGTTGTCCTACGACTACGTATCGTCCGTACTGAAGGACTACGACCCGCGCCTCGCCGAGGGGAGGGTGATTGTCGCCCATCTCGGCAACGGCGCGAGCCTATGCGCCCTCAAAGGCGGCGTCAGCGTCGCGACGACCATGGGCTTCTCCGCCCTCGACGGTCTGCCGATGGGAACCCGTTGCGGCGCCGTCGATGCGGGCGTCATCTTCTACATGCTCCGGGAAATGAAGCTTACGCCGGAGGAGGCCGAGCGCGTGCTCTACACCAAGTCCGGTCTGCTTGGGGTGTCCGGTGTCTCAAACGATATGCGGGTTCTGCGCTCAAGGGCGGCGATGGATGTGGACGCCAGGCGGGCCATCGATCTGTTCGTCTATCGCATCACGCGCGAGATCGGCTCCCTCATGGCCGCTCTCGGCGGGGTTGACGGGCTCGTCTTCACGGCCGGCATCGGCGAGAACGACGTGGCGACCCGCGCCGAGGTGATCACCGGCCTCGCCTGGGCTGGGCTCGCGCACGATGAAGCCGCCAACCGCACCGGCGGACCGCGGATCTCTTCCGGATCCGGACCCACAGCATGGGTCATCCCCACCAACGAGGAATTGGTGATCGCCAGGCAGACGCAGAGCGTGCTCGGCGCCACGTAGGCGCGGCTCGCATCCTGAACACGGAGATTGATGTCATGGAAACCCAGAAGACCAAGCCGGATGAAAAGGCCCAACAGCAGCTCGCGGACGAGACGTTCATGTCGGCCGCCGACCTGCGCAACTACATGACCGAGATGCAGATGGCGAAAGCCATGAAGTCGGTTGACGGCATGGATAAGGCCGGCCAGGCCCGCGAAGCGTTGATCAAGCGGCTGGCCGAGCCCATCGACCTGACGCCCGAGCGCCTGAAGGAAATTGTGCAGCCGCTGAAGACGAAGCTGCGGGCGGCGGCAGAGCGCGGCCAGACCGAGCTGATGGTCATGCGGTTCCCCAATGCTCTGTGCACAGACCATGGCCGCGCGATCAACAACGCGGATCCGGCTTGGCCGGACACCCTCACCGGACGCCCGCGCCAAGCCTATGAACCCTGGCAGAACCAGCTTATTGATCCGGCTTGGGTGCTCTTGAAATCGGCGGTCGTCGACCCAAGTCGGCGGGATGAAGCACATAGACATGCGCAAGCTGCCCGCAGCCGCGCAAGAGGAGCGTCGGCGGCAAGTGATCGGCCTGCGTGAGAGCGGCCTGACCTATGAGGCCATTGCCGCGCAGGTGGGTCTGACCCGCACCGGCGTCTTCGACATTTGCCGCCACTTCGCCGAGCAGGGCCGGGCGGGGTTGGCCAGCGGACCGCGCGGACCGGCCCCTGGCACAGGCCGGTTTCTCGAGGCCGAGCAGGAAGCGCAGGTCCGCGCTCTGATCCGCCGGCACACGCCCGACGAACTCGGTCTGCCCTTTGCCCTGTGGAGCCGGGCGGCGGTGCGGATGCTGATCGAGCAGCACTGCGGGGTCCGGCTGGCGGTGCGCACGATGAGCACCTATCTGGCGCGTTGGGGCTTCACGGCCCAGAAGCCGCTCCGGCGCGCCTATGAGCAGTCACCGAAGGCGGTGCGGCGCTGGCTGCGGCAGGACTACCCGGCCATCGTGGCGCAGGCCAAACGGCAGAAGGGCACGATCTTCTGGGGGGACGAGACCGGCTTGCGCTCCGATGATGTGCGCGGCCGCAGCTTCGCTCCACGCGGCCGGACGCCGGTGGTGCGCCCCAGCCACAAGCGCGCGGGACTGGGCCTGATCTCGGCTGTGACCAACAAGGGCGAGCTGCGCTGGATGGTGCTCGAGGGCGCGCTCAAGGCCCCGAGCCTGATCCGCTTTCTCGGCCGGCTGATCCAGGATTCCAGCGGCAAGGTGTTTCTGATCTGGGACAACCTGCCGGTCCATCGGGCCCGGGCGGTGCAGGACTGGTTAGCGGAGCGCACGGAGCAGATCGAGGTCTTCTACCTGCCCTCCTATAGCCCTGAGTTGAACCCGGACGAGGGCCTGAACGCTGACCTGAAGCACGCCGTGACGCGCAAGCCGCCCGCCCGCAGCAAGCCCGCCCTCAAGCGCGCCGTCATCAGCCACATGCGTCGGCTCGCCAAGTCGCCCGACCGGATCCGCAGCTACTTTGGGCATCCATCCTTCCGCTATGCCGCGTAGTTCAAGATCACCCAAGCCGGATCAATAAGTCGCGTGGTAGCAGAGGTGAGACAGACTGATTTGTTCAATGACGGCATCGGGCCAAGGAAGCGGCCTGAGCACTGCCGGATTAAGTTCCATAATGTTTGTTACCGGTCTTCTGGCTGTAGGCGCAAAGTTAAAATGTCCCGCCGTAGCAAACTAGGAATGTCACACTCCCCTGAACGGACGTGCATGGGAGCGTGGCATGGGCTGGGTGGAGATAGCGAACTGGAGCTTTGTCGCGTCGACGTGTTGGCATCGATATTTGCAGGCCACCTGACAATGACCGCGGCGGTCGACCTCATGGGCATTGCCTAGCGCGTCAGTTTGCTAGAGCCATTTCCGCTTACTCCGGTTCATATCCAGCGGCCCTGAAGTAGTTAGCGCATTCCTCGGGCGAGAACTCGTCTAACAGCTCACCGATGGTCTGCCAGAGCGCGTCCTTGGTGCGGGCAGCCGCCTTGCGCAGCAGTGCCTTAAGCTTGGCGAAGGCATTTTCAATTGGATTGAAGTCAGGGGAATACGGCGGCAGACGCCTCAACGTCGCCCCTGTTGCCGCAACAAGCTCCCGCACCGTCGCGCTCTTGTGCGGCGGCAGGTTGTCCAGGATCACCACGTCGCCCGGCCGGAGGGTCTGCACCAGGATCTGCTCGACATAAGCCGCAAACCACGGGCCGGTCATCGGCCCATCCAGCACCATCGGCGCAGTAAACCCGCTCAAGCGTAGACCGGCCACAAAGGTGGTGGTCTTCCAATGTCCGTGCGGCAGTCCGACCCGCAAGCGTTGGCCTCGCGCGCAGCGTCCATACAGGCGTGCCATCTTGGTCGAGGCGCTGGTCTCGTCGATGAACACCAATCGTCCCGGGTCGAGATCCAGCTGCCCGTCAAACCAAGCCTGGCGCGCGGCTCTGACATCGGGCCGGTCGCGCTCGCAGGCGTGGGCGGTTTTTTTTGACGGTGATCGCCCGCGCGTGGAAGAAGCGCCAGAGCGTGCCGATGCCAGCCGAGACGCCGCGCTCCTGCTTCAGCCTCGCCTGCATCTCGTGAAGACTGATATGCGAGGAGGCTTCAATCAGCTCCAGGAGAAAAGCCGCATGCGCGTCGAGCTTGGAGTGCCTGGGTTGACCCTGCCGGCGGGCAGCCACCTCGCCGGATCGAGCGCGGCGCACCCACAGAACGGCGGTTGAGATGCCGACCCCATAGCGGGCGGCGGCCTGCCGCACTGAGACGCCACCCAAGGCTGTCTCGATCACCGGGTCCCGCAGATCCTGACTGTCAGCGCGTGCCATGCCGTGCCTCCATGTCTGGACGCCAGCAGGCCACATCAGATCTCAAAGCGGAATCCCTCCGACTCGGAATAGTCGGAAAAGGCTCTAGGCATGTGCGGCTGGCCTTCGCCACGGCGCCCTTGGACAGCCCTCCAATTGTCGCTTGAGACCGGACATCTTTCGTCGCCCACTATGTCGGGGCGGAAAGGTCGATCCTACAGCCTCTGCATGGCCGGCCTGCTCAAGCGATTTGCAGAAGCTTCACAGTACTACTTGATGTTCTGTTATCCGGAGTACAAGCCCAAGCCGAGAGGGTCGTCCGGATCCTTTGTTGATAGCCCCCAACAGGGACACGTCACTATCTGCCCCTGACCTCGCGCAGCAAAGGTTGAGCCTCAAAGCAAGGCCGCGTGTAAAAAACCAGTTGCACTATGAGCAGCGCGGTGAGGCCAATGGAGTTCCAGCTACCAGAAGATCAACTGCATAAACGCTGGTGGTTGCAGCGATGAACAATGTCCTCCCGGTGTCGCCTCCGAAAGTCAGGTTTGCGACGGTTTCAGGCACGAGAATCTTTCCGAGCCTCACGCCTGCCGGTGTATAGCAGTGCACCCCATCCGCAGCGCTGATCCAATAGTTATCTAGTTCATCGACACGAAGGCCGTCCGGCACGCCGGGCTGGACCGTGATGACGGGCCCTGCTTCGTCCAGTTCTCCATACTGGTTACAGCGAAATTGTCGGACATGACGAGGGCCGTCAAGGGGAAAGGCATTCACGCCACTATCGGAAACGGCGAGGATGCTCTCGTTACAGGAGAACGCAAGACCGTTAGGCATGAAGAAGCCGCCTCCAACGACAGCAATCTCGCCTGTCGCCGGGTTTAGTCGATACAGGTTCTGGACATCTATCTCCCGTTTGCCATCGATCTTATAAGTCTTGCTGCGAAAGCCGTAGTGAGGGTCGCTGAAAAAGATCATGCCGTCGGAGCGGACGACCACATCGTTGGGGGAATTGAAACGTTTCCCTTCGAAATGGGTGGCAAGAACGGTCAGCGTCCCGTCGTGTTCGGTTCGCGTGAGACGGCGCGTCTGGTGCTCGCATGTCACCAGGCGCCCTTCTTCATCGAGGGTGTTGCCGTTGGCCCTGTTGGAGGGATCACGCCACACCGTCATGCCTTCATCCTCGCGCCACATGACGATTCGATTCCCGGGGATGTCGCTGCACACGAGTGCGCGGAGGCTGGGTAGCCACATCGGCCCCTCTGCCCACCCGAGGCCCGAGAACAGCTTGCGCAAGCGAGTGCCCGGAGAGGCGATCTGGGCAAACCGTGGGTGTTCGACAACAATAGGATCGAGTTGAAGCGGATCCATCGTCAGGACAGCCGGCGTCCGGATTGCCCATCGAAGATATGGATCAAGTCCGGCCGCACCTGAAGCGAAATTCTTTCCCCGGGTTTTGCACTGATGCGATCGCGGAACATTGCGGCGACGTTCTGGCCTCCAATTTTTGCGGTGAGCTGCGTTTCCGATCCCATGGGCTCGATCACCACCACTTCCGCCGCCGGCCCCGAAGGGTCGATTTCGAAATGCTCCGGTCGGATCCCGAGGACGACCGGCTGACCATCGGCCACCTTCGCGCTCAAAGGGATTGCCAGCGTCTCACCATGCTCAGTTATGAAGCCGCCATTGCTCCGGGTTCCGCGGATGAGGTTCATGGCCGGCGAGCCGATGAAGCCAGCCACGAACAAGTTAGCTGGCCGGTCATAGAGTTCGAGCGGCGCGCCGACCTGCTCCACGACGCCATCGTGCATGACCACGATCTTGTCAGCCATGGTCATGGCCTCGATCTGGTCGTGCGTCACGTAGATCGTGGTGGTCTTCAGCCGCTGGTGCAGGGCCTTGATCTCGGTTCTCATCTGCACGCGCAGCTTGGCGTCGAGGTTGGAGAGCGGCTCGTCGAAGAGGAAGACGTGCGGATCGCGCACGATGGCGCGGCCCATGGCCACGCGCTGGCGCTGGCCGCCGGAGAGCTGGCGCGGATAGCGGTCAAGAAGCTTGTTCAGGCCGAGGATTTCTGCCGCGCGCCCGACCTTCGTGGCAATCTCGCTCTTGCTCGCCTTCTTGAGCTTGAGTGAGAAGCCCATGTTGTCAGCCACGTTCATATGCGGGTAGAGCGCATAATTCTGGAATACCATGGCGATATCCCGGTCTTTGGGCGGAACCTCGTTCACAACCCTAGGACCAATGCGGATCTCACCTGAGGTAATGTCTTCCAGGCCCGCGATCATGCGGAGCAGGGTCGACTTGCCGCAACCTGATGGCCCCACCAGGACGACAAAATCGCCGTCCTCGACATCGATGGAGACCCCATGCAGGATGTTCATGGCTCCATATGATTTCTTAGCGTCGCGAATAATTACCGATGCCACGGTGTCGTCTCCTTTGCTGGGGTTTCCTCGGTTCGACGGAGCATTCTGCTCTCTTGATCTTATGTGGGATCAACGGCCCTGCCGTTCGTCCGCAGCCAGTCCTCGTATTCAGGCCATGCTGCTTCCGAGAGCGGATAGTAGCGCCTGAGGTCGCCGCCCTGGAGAAGCTTAATTTTGGAGAACTCTTCCCACTCATGATGATGTGAGGCTTGCTTGATCAACTCAGGCGCAAGCTTGACCGGGACGACCACTGCACCATCGTCGTCGGCCACGATGATGTCGCCCGGCATAACTAACACTCCGCCGCATGCAATCGGAACATTCACGCCGAATGGCATGAGTTCAGTCTGAGTGTGAAAGTTCGGCGTCACGCCATTGATCCAGAGACCTAGATCGAGATGCTTGGTGTTAGGTGTGTCGCGCAGGCATCCATCGACCACGATTCCTTGTCCACCGCGGCCCTGGAAAAATGTCATCATCATTTCTCCAAAAATGCCGCTGCGCATGTCACCTCTCGCATCCACCACGACGATGTCGCCGGGTCGGGTGTGATAGAGGACGTGACGATGGAGCTGCTTTTCCGGCTCCGCGTATTCGTCAGCTCCGTAAAGGTCCTCTCGCTTCGGCATGAATTGAAGAGTCAGGGCCGGGCCCGCAATGGCCTTGCCCTTCGTCCACGCCTTCGGGCCGAAGATATGCGAGTTGCGGATTCCCATGCGACTTAAGGTGCTGCTCGCAGTGGCAGCGCCGATTGCGGCCAGCGCCTCGCACCATTCCTTGGGAGGGCGGCTGATGTCCTTCGTTTCGATCATTGGTGGCGTGTCCTCGTCGTCAACGTGATGTTCAGGAAATTCGGGATTTCCGACGCAGACCTAGCCGGTCGTCACCCGCTCGAACCCGAGCTTCTTCGCGTTCCACGCGTCCGTCGGCGCAAACATTGTGCCCTTAACCCGCAGGTTCTCCTCAATGACCTCGTAATTGAGATCGAGGCCGAGCCCGGGAGCATCCGGAACCTTGACATAGCCGTCGACCATGTAGTCGGGATCGAGTCCAGTCACGAGATCGGCCCAGAACGGGATGTCGAGGCCATGGTGCTCGACAGCGAGAAGGCTTGGAATGGCTGCGCCGCAATGAACATTGGCCATGAAGCCGATGGGAGAGCAGCAGCAATGCAGGGCCGTGGCAACTCCGTAGCGCTCGCCGTAATCGGCGATGCGTTTCGTCTCCAGCATTCCACCGGAGGTCAGGAGATCGGGATGCAGGACATCAAAGGCGTTCGTCTCGATCGCCTCGCGGAATCCATCGCAGAGATATAGGTCCTCGCCCCCCGCGATCGGAGTCTGCAACGCATCGGCCACCTTCTTATGCCCGGCGATATCATGCCAGGGCAGGGGATCCTCTAGCCAAGCGAGATTGAAAGGCTCCAAGGCACGACCCAGGCGGATTGCCTCGTCGGCAGTCATGAAGCCTTCGCCGAAGTGATCAATGCACAATGAGATGCTGGGGCCGACCTTCTCGCGCACGGCAGCCACGATATCTACAGCCGCGGCAATTCCTTTCTCGCTGAGGCGCGCTCCCGGCCCACGTCCCGGGACGCGCCAAGCTCTGCCGAGATCATATTCGTGCCTCGTCGGCTGGCCGATGAGAGCACCTTCCACCGTTTCGAACAGACGAGGAGGAAGGTCGAACTTAATAAAGCTGAGCCCAATTTCGGCCCGGCTTTTCACCGCTGCCGCGTAGTTTTCCGGGGTCTGCACATCCGGCGCGGGCGTGTCGCCATAAATACGGACCTGATCGCGGTACTTGCCTCCGAGGAACTGATAACAGGGGACGCCGTAGACCTTGCCGATTAGATCCCACAGGGCGATCTCGATTCCCGAAACGCCGCCGCCCTCACGACCATGCCCACCGAAACGGCGCATTGCCGAGAAGATCATGTCGACGTTGCAAGGGTTCTGTCCGATGAGCATGTGCTTGAATTGAAGTGCATTCTCGGGATGGCCGCCATCCCGCACCTCACCGAGCCCATAGATCCCTTGGTTCGTATCGATCTTAATGATCGGGTAGTAGCAGATGCCGGTCACCACGGCGATGCGCATATCGGTGATGCGCAGGTCGCTCGGGCTGGAATGCGTAGAGACGGCATTCTCCACGGCTTCGGCGGCGTTCATAGTGGGCTTCTGATGTAGCACGTTCATGCTCCTGTGGAGGTCCCGTTTCGCACGCGAATACGGCGTCGGAATTATCGAAATCTGCGGGCGCTCGGCCCTGAGGCAGACAGGTTGGTCAGCCGTGTGGTCTCGGTGAAATGAGGATTAGAAGCGCGATGGCCTGTGCGCTGGCCTTCCTTCCTGGAATTGAGGATCTGTTGTGTTTTGTTATGTTTGTTGCTTAACATAGCCAAACAGAATGAGCAACAAGGAAATCTTCTCGTAACTCGATGTGGGCCTTTAATTCCCAATAACCACCTGCCTCCAACGTATACAGCTATCCCGATCGGGTTGACTTTTTGTTTGTTCGTGTTAGGCAATAGGTCAAGCTGCATAACAGGAATTGCTGATCCTACGTCTCGTGGGGCACTTGGCGGAGCGGGCGCTTGACGCTCTTCCGCCGACTGCTCACAACAGCATTTTCAAAGCGCAATCCGGGGCATCCATGAGCTCAAGCCGCGTTACAATTCAGGACCTCGCCGACCGGCTCGGTTTATCGAAGTTTTCAGTCTCGCGTGCTCTCTCGGGCAAGCCGGGAGTGGGCAAGGCAACGCGGGATCGAGTCCTGCGGGCGGCGCACAGCATGGGCTATCGTGTGAGCCAAGAATTCGCGCAGACGAACGGGCAGGTGCTCTTCATCCGGCAGGAGGTTGACCCCGTCAGCAGCGAATTGTGGCTTAACCTGCTGCACGGCGCCGAAATGGAAGGGGAGCGGCGCGGATTGTCCGTCGTGCCCCGCCAGGCGCGATATCTCAATGATCCCGCGAGCATCGACAGCACGGTTGTCGGTCTCATTCTCGCTGTGCCATACCCAGCAGAGCTGAGTGGGATCGCGACGAAGATCGGCCTGCCTGTCGTCTGTGCGGGGTATGTCGGTGCGCTGGAGCCTGTCGACCACGTCGTCGGGACAGATTGGGAGGCGGGAGTCTCCGTAGGGCGCTTCCTGATGGCGCGGGGCCACCGCGAGATCGCGTTCGTTCACGGCAATGCAAAGCTCCTTGGGCGCGCCGAACGCTTCCGCGGCTTGCGGGACGCCATGCGCGAGGTCGAAGGCGCAACGGTGCACGACATCGTGTTCGACGAGGCTGTCGGGTTCCGCGAAGCCTTCCTCGCCCATCTTCGCGCCGGCAGTGCTCCGACGGCGCTGTTCTGTGCCCATGACGGCATTGCGGTGAATGTCATTTCCGAGCTCGCTCGACTCGACGTGCGTGTGCCGGAAGACGTCTCCGTCGTCGGATTCAACGACTTCATTTCCGCCTCACAGGTCGTGCCCCGGCTTACGACTGTTCGTACGCCGCAATTGGAGCTGGGTGCCGCCATGATGCGCTGCATCGCCGACCGGGCCCTCAATCCGGACTTCCGGACCGTACCGCCCATGCGGATTGCCCTCGTCTCGGAACTCATCGAGCGGGAGTCCACGGGGCCGGCGACGTCGACCAAATGGAGCGCAAGGTGCCTCGCGGCCGCCGGATAGAGTTTCGATGGCTTGAATGGATCAACGGCGGACCCGGATCGGGCAGCCTGAGGATCGCATAGCCGGTTCGTTGATTGCCCACCGAGAATCGCTCCACAGGCATAGTTCTGCGGAGAAGGTGGAGCTTTGCCCGGAGTCAAGTTGAGCAAGGGAGGAGAGGTGCATCATGAAATACACGAAGCTGGGACGGACTGGGTTGGAGGTTTCGCGCGTCTGCCTTGGATGCATGACATTCGGCGAGCCGGACAGGGGAGAGCCCAAGTGGACTTTGACCGAGGATGTGAGCCGGCCGTTGATCAGGAAGGCCCTCGACGTCGGCATCAACTTCTTCGACACGTCGAACAGCTATTCGCTCGGGTCGAGTGAGGAAATCGTCGGGCGCGCTTTGAAGGAGTATGCCAAGCGTGACGACGTCGTGGTCGCCACCAAGGTCAACACGCGCATGCGGCCAGGGGCAAACGGCGCCGGTCTCTCGCGCAAGGCGATCATGACGGAAATCGACCACAGTTTGCGTCGTCTCCAAACCGACTATGTGGACCTGTATCAGATCCATCGCTGGGATCCCACGACGCCCATCGAAGAGACCCTGGAGGCGCTGACCGATCTCGTGAGGATCGGCAAGGTTCGCTACATCGGCGCCTCATCCATGCATGCCTGGAAGTTTGCCAAGTCGCTCTACCTGTCCGATCGCAGGGGCTATGCGCGCTTCGTGTCTATGCAGAACCATTACAATCTCCTCAATCGCGAGGAGGAGCGTGAAATGGTGCCGCTATGCGAAGCCGAAGGGGTCGGTCTCATTCCCTGGGCTCCTCTCGCGCGCGGATTGCTGGCTCGTGAGCAGGGTGAGCCTGAGAGCGTCCGCAAGAATACGGATCTGCTGCGGCCGGTTCTTTATGGCGACACTGAAGAAGTCGATGCCAAGATCATTGATGCCGCCGCAGCCGTCGCCCGGCGACATGGCGTTCCCCGCGCTAGTGTCGCGCTCGCCTGGCTCATGGCCCAGCCAGCGGTTGCCGCTCCAATTGTGGGCGTAAGTCGCGAGAGCCAGATCGATGATGCGGTAACGGCAACGGAAGTGACCCTGACCGCCGAGGATATCGAGGAAATGACGAAGGCTTATGTGCCTCACAAGCCGCACGGGTTCGTCTAGGGAGCTGACCATGGAACTGCAGGGATCCGTCGCGCTCGTCACGGGTGCAGGCTCGGGCATCGGAAGGGCCTCGGCCATAAAGCTCGCCCGGGAGGGGGCGGCTGTCGCCGCAATCGGGCGCACCGAGAGCGAGTTGCTCCAAACTATCCGCGAAATCGAGAAGGCGGGAGGGCGTGGCATCGCCCTCGTCGCGGATGTCGCTCTCGAGGATGGGATGCGAGAGGCTATTGCGCGGACGGTCGAGGCTTTTGGCAGGATCGACATCGTGGTTGCCAATGCTGGAATTAACGGCGTCTGGGCGCCGATAGACGATCTGCGCCCAGACGAATGGGACAAGACGATCGCGATCAACCTGCGCGGGACCTACCTGACGCTTCACTACGCTGTGCCTCACCTCAAGGCGGCCGGTGGCGGATCGATCATCATTATGTCATCCATCAATGGCACGCGCACCTTCACCACGGCCGGTGCGAGTGCCTACGCGGCTACGAAGGCAGCGCAACTTGCCCTCGCGCAGCAACTCGCCCTCGAGCTCGGCAAGCACCGCATCCGAGTGAATGCCGTGTGTCCTGGGCAAATCGATACGGCCATTCCGGACAACACCTTCAAGCGCAAGGTGGACGAGGCGCGCGTTCCCGTTGTGTGGCCCGATGGAGACATTCCCATTACCGGAGGAAAGCCCGGTCAGAGCGAGGACGTGGCCGACGTGGTGGTTTTTCTCGCCTCGCCGCGATCGCGGCATATCACCGGAACACCGATCTGGATCGACGGCGGTCAGTCGCTGCTGCGTTAGCATCTATGATGTGGGTCGGTCCTGCGTCAGCTATCTCATATCCAACCGCGCGCTTGCGCGGAGAATGAAAGTTGCGGTTTCTGTTAGGTGAACTTTGGTCTCAATGCCGCACAGATTTATCTTTCATGATGCTGAATCAACAAAAGTAGCTTGCTTAATTTTCAGAAGATGCCAAATTTGTTTAGGCTTCGATAGAACTAGCCTAACAAAACATAACAACTCTGAAGCGGTGTCCCGGCTCGGCGGAGAGGATGTGTATCGCTGATCTCCCTCAAGAGCCACATATGTCAGCCTCATAACAAACATGACCGCAGTTAAGCCGGTCATGAAGGGAGTGAAAGAAATGTCCAAGGAAACATATGTCGCCAGAAATGGTGTGATCACAAGGCGTACGCTCATGGCTTCAGCCGCTGCCGGCTTTGGTCTCGCGGCAATCGGTGCTCCCCGCCGTTCCTATGCGCAGGGCAAGCCCGCCAAGCTACTCGTTGTAGGTGACAGTGCGCCTTGGAAGGGCACAATCATCCAGGATGCCATCCCGGCCTTTACCAAGCAGCACGGAATCGAGGTGGAATACACCCAGCTTCCGAACGAGGCTATGGTGACGCGCATGAAGGCGGAGCTGATGGGCGGCTCCAATACCATCGACGTGATCCAGCTCGGCGCCTCTCAGGTCGGCTGGATGGGACCTTATCTCGAGGATGTGCAGGAGCTCATCAAGAAGACTGCCGACAAGCATCCGGACTTCAACTGGGGCGACTTTCCGGAGGGCGTAAAGCAGCTCTACCTTCATGAGAAGGAAAAGCGCTATGTCGGCGTACCTTATCGCAGCACGACCTATATCCTGCACTACCAGAAGGAGCTTCTGGAACAAGCTGGAATCGCGAAGCCGCCGCAGACCTTCCCTGAACTTCTCGAAGCCGCCGCGGCACTGACCAAGCAGGGCAATGGTACCCGTTTCGGCATCGGGACTTGTGCGCGCCAAGGAGGTGCGATCGTCGATCACTTCCTTCCGTGGCTGCGTTCCGCGGGCGGCGATCTCTACGATCCGCAGACCGGCGAGATCTTTGTGACCAGGCCGGAGGCGATCGAGGCGCTTCAGTTCTATGGCGACCTGCTCGCCAAGCACAAGGTCGTGCCGCCGGATGCCGTGACCTGGGAATGGGACGAAATCATCGCCAACGGCCAGAATGACCGCTATGCCATGGCCGTGACGGTCAATGCCTCGGCGACTCCTCTGAACCGCAATCCGTCATCTAAGACGGCGGGCAAATGGAGCTGGACGGTCGTGCCCGGCATGAACACCCCGGAGCAGTCGAAGAGCCTCAACGGCGGCTGGGCTTTCGCCGTGCCGAAGGACGCGAAGAACAAGGAATGGGCCTGGGAGTTCGTCCAGCACATCACAGGACCCGAATGGTCGCGCCGTTCGATGGAGAAGGGCAACGCGCCGGCACGTCAGTCCGTACTGAACGATCCTAAGGTCATTCAGGAATACGGCTGGGCTCCTGCGTCCGCCGCTTCACTGAAAACGGCGGTCATGAACCCGCGCGATCCGAACTGGGGCGCCTTCGAGCAGCACCTGCGCTCCGGCATCTCTCAGGCGATGCTGGGACAGACCACGGCCAAGCAGGCGATGGAGAACGTCGCGTCCAACTGGAAGCGCGTGATGGTCCGCACCGGACAGAACTGAGCCGAACTAAACAAAGCAACAGAGATGCCCGGCGACGCCGGGCATTTTTTGTGGTGCCAGGAGACTCAGAGATCCAGAACGAGCCTGTCTGAGATAGATCTCGAACAGCAGATCATCAGCGAGGTGTTCTTCTCACGTTCGACAGGCGTCAGGTATGTGTCCCTATGATCGGGAACTCCGTCCAGAACTGCGACCTCGCAGGTGCCGCAGATCCCTTGCTCACATGAAAAGGCGACGTCGATTCCGGCCTGAATCAGGACATCGAGGATCGACTGTCCTGGCTCGACATCCAGCCTGACGCCCGAGCGCGTGAGTTCAACCTGGAATCCTCTCTCCCTAGTCGGCTCTTCCGCCGATCTGAAATGTTCCAGGTGGACGAACTCTGCCGAGCGTCGGGCGGTCGCCACCTTGAACGCTTCGAGCATAGAGCTCGGGCCGCAACAATAGAGGTGTGCGTCATCCGGCGCAGACCTCACGATGCTCGCGATATCGAGCCGCGTGTCGGGTACCTCATGATTGAAGGAGACCCGTATATCCGCTCCCGCTGACTCGCGGAGTTCATCTATCCATTTGAGGAAAGGAGCGCGTGAACGGGTGCGGGCCACATAATAGGCTTCGTACGGCCGACCGAGCTTGGACAAGCGCGTCATCATCGCGAGGAGCGGTGTTATGCCGATCCCGCCACCGATCAGCACCGTATGGTGAGCATCTTCATGCAATGGAAAATTATTGCGTGGGCCGCTCAGAGTAACAGTCTCGCCGATATGGAGACTGTCATGCACAAACCGCGATCCGCCGCGTCCCGCGGCATCACGATGGACGCCAATGACGTAGCGGTGTCTTTCGGATTGGCAGTTCACAATGGAATAGCTGCGCACCATGCCGTTCCCGAGATGCAGGTCGACATGCGATCCTGCCGAGAAGACGGGTAGCGTGCCAGTGCCAATGGCCGAAAGTTCGTAGCTGTTGACCGCCTCGGTCTCCGCATTCACAGCCGTGACGATCGCCGGGAAAGTGGCTCGTTCCATTGGGCCGCCGATGTTACCGTTTAGCCAGCAACCGCATCGACGAGCCTGACGAAGGCAAGCATGCCCGGATCATGTGTTCCGATGCTTCTTTCCATGAACATGCGGGCGCGCCCGACCTTGCAGCTCTCGTTGAAGAAGCGCTCGAGAACGATCTGACCTGCCTGTTTCGCCGACTGAGCGACGGACGCCTGGTCGTTCAGTCCCTCGACCGCGGTGGCGACTTCGTGAATGGCATCAAGAACGGTTTTGTCGCCGAGCTTCGCGCCACCGCGCGCCATCATCGCGTCACGGGATGCCGACAGAAGCGGTGCCAGCTCGGACCACGCGATCGAGTCTTTCCCTTTCGTCATTCGCGATGCTGTCATGAGGCCCGTGGCGAAAAGGGTGCCGAGGCTCGATCCGGTCGCTCCCATTGCGGCACGGGCGAGCTTGCTGAACGCATCGCTTATGGAAGGCTCCACCGCGGGATCTGCATCTGCCAGCCGGTCGATCAGGCGGGCAAGCATGCTGCCGGTATCTCCATCGCCAAGCTTTGAATCCGCTTCGTTCAGGACCTGCTCAAGGTCACCCATGGCCGCCTTGGCGCCGCTGACGGCGCCAGCGATGTGCTGTGTCGTGATGGCGGTCATGCGACTCTCCAGAACGGGCAATCTGCCGGCGCCGCAAGAAGCGTTGCAAGCTCGTCGTCGATGGCGTGAAGACTGATCGAAGCGCCCGCCATCTCCATCGAGGTTACATAATTGCCGACGAGCGGCTGCACGATTTCGATCCTCTCCCGACGCAGGCGCTCGGCGGCCCGACGGTAGAGGATGAACAATTCTTCGAGCGGCGTCGCGCCAAGGCCGTTGACGAGGATTGAGACGCGGCCGGTGGTAATGGCCTGGTCGGCCAGAAGGCGATCGAGCATCTCGTCAACCACCGCATCGGCAGGTTTGAGCTTATCCCGCCAGATACCTGGTTCACCATGAATTCCCATGCCCATCTCGATCTCATCCTCGGCAAGGCTGAAGGTTGGTCGGTCGGCCGTCGGCACCTGACAGGGGGCAAGAGCAACGCCGATCGTGCGCGTCGCCTCGACCGCCTTGCGGCCAATGCGTGTGACCTCATCGAGGTCGGCACCCTCTTCCGCCTTGGCCCCGGCGGCTTTGTAGGCGTAGATCAGGCCCGCGACACCGCGACGCTTCTGGCGCTCGTCCAGGGTTCCACTCGCGATGTCATCGATACCGAGTACGGTGGTGGTGCGGATTCCCTCTTCCTCGAGGAACTCGCCGGCCATGTCGAAATTCATGCGGTCGCCGCCGTAGTTTCCGTATAGGCGGAGCACACCTCGTCCGCCATTGGCCAGGCGGATGGCGTCCATGCATGAATCGATGTTGGGGCCTTCGAACACGTTGCCTATCGCGCAGGTGTCGATCAGGCCTTTCCCGACATAGCCGGTGAAGAGAGGCAAGTGGCCCGAGCCGCCGCCCGATGCAACGCCGACCTTCCCAGGTTTGATGCCACTCGCGCGCCGGATGACCCGCCCGGCGGTGCCGTCACGTACGAGCGAGGGGTGAGCGAGGGTTAGACCATCAAGCACCTCGTCGACATAGGCCGTGGGTGCATTCAGCAGTTTCTTCATGGATATGTGTCCCTAGGCGGCGAGGTTGTAGAAGGCCATGGCATTGTCGCGGAACAGCATCGCCTTCTCGGACTCCGACATGGGCATTTGGATCGCGCGTTTAGGATCGTCGAAATCCCAATGCGGGTAATCGGAGGAGAACATCATGCGGTCCCACCCGATCCAATCAAACAGAGCCCGCAGATCTTCCCGCCGCTCCGGTTCCTCAACGGGCTGAGTTGCGAACCAGACATGCTCGCGCATGTATTCCGAAGGCGGGCGCTTCACATGCGGGACCTCGCTGCGCATCCGCGACCACAACCTGTCCAAGCGCCACGACAGAGGAGGGGCCCAGGCAAAGCCGTTCTCGATCATCACGACCCGCGTCTTCGGGAACAGTTCGAAAACGCCTTCCAGGATCATGCTCGTCACCTGTGCCTGGGCACCGTGGGTCAGGACATGATGGTCTTCGACGTAGAAGGACGGCCAGCCGCTGGCAGAGGGCGCGTAGCCGGACGGGCCGCCGACATGGAAGCCGAGAGGGAGCCCCGCAGTCTGCGCGGCCGCAAAGATCGGCCAGTAGCGCTTCCGCCCAATGGGCTCCAGGGAGCGGGCGCCGAGCTGCACCTGGGCGAACCGGCGGTCCCCTGCGTGTTTCTCGATTTCTTGGACAGCTCCTACGGGATCCTCCGCGCATACGACGATCGACGCCTTCAGCCGCGGCTCCTTCGATGCGAAGACATCGAGCTGCCACTCATTCACTGCGGCGCACATGGCAGTCGAGAGGTCGGTGTTTCGGGTGACATTGGCCTCGACGAGCGGCTCCAGAATGCCAAACGCGATGTCGTGCGGATCCAGGTGCTGGCTTTGCATGAAAGCAAGATCCGAGCCTGGTGGTCCTCCGGTCGGCGGCCAAGCGTCTCGCCTCGCGGTGTTGGGCGTGAAGCGGGGATAGGTGCCCCGGCCCGCATAGATGGTATGGTGGAATGTTCCATACTGGTCGAGGTGATCTCGCCAGACCTGCGAAAGGTAGGGGTGAAGAGCCGTGGGGTGGCTCAGAGTCGGGTGGATGTCGCAATCAACGACACTAAGGCGGCTGCGGGTGGACGGCGTGTGATCGAGCGCGTTCGAGAGCAGGGTCATTGGACTGTCCCTTCCAAGCGCGTGTACGTTCTCAACGGGTTCTCGAGCATGATCTTCTCGATGAGCCGGCTCGGTATTCCCGCCGGCAGGGCCTCGCAGTCCTCGAACTGCCAATGGGGGTAATCGGTTGCGAAAAGCAGCATGTCGTCGCTCCCGATCTGATCCATGATCCGCCCGAGATGAGCACCATCGGCCGGCGCGTCGATGGGCTGCGCCGTGAGCCGCACATGACGGCGGATGATGTCAGCGGGCGATTCCTTCACCCAAGGCACTTCGGGGCGCACCCCACGCCAGGTCTTCACGGCGCGCCAGAGAAAGCCCGGCAGCCATGTGACGCCGGACTCGATCAGGACTACCGTGAGATTCTCAAATTTGGAGAACACGCCCTGCGACACGAGGCTCAGCAACTGGTCCTCGAAGGTCTGCGTGATGCTCGCGTAATCCTGCAGGTAGTGCGACGGCCAGCCGGTCGAGGTCGGGGCAAAGCGGTACATCAGGCCGGCATGGAGCCCGACCGGGAGGTGGTGCCGTTGAGCCGCCTCGTAGATCGGCCAGTAGAACTTGCGCCCCAGCATCATTTCGACGCCGACGGGGAGCATGATCTGAACGAAACGCCGGTCGACCGCGCAACGCTCGATCTCCTCGACGGCCACGGCGGGATCCTGCGGGGGAACGACGATCGACGCCCGCAGACGATGATCACGGTCGAGCCATTCGGCCCTGATCCAATCGTTGACCGCTCGGCACATGGCAGCCCCCATGGTCTCGCTTGTGGCGATCTGCCCGCCATAGACGGTGTTGCAGATCGCATAGCGTGTACCGAAGGTGTCAAGTGCGTTCTTCTGCAAGGCCGTAAGGTCACTCCCTGGAAAGACGCCGGTCTCCCGCCAATCCGGTCGACAGGTCAGAGGAGCATTGGGCGGGTAGCTCATCGGATTGAAGTGATCGATGCCCCGCGCGATGAAGGCGTCCTGCCAATGCTCCTCCAGATAGGGCATCAGAGCCTTGATGGTCGGCACGGACGGATGAAGGTCGCAATCGATCGCACCCGTCGTTAGTGTGACATGCATCTCTGGCTCCTTCGCCGGCGTCGAAATTTTCAACCTATTTCACGCTGCCGGCTGACAGCCCTGCAACCAGGTGGCGCTGCACCATAAGGGAAAAGATGATCACCGGGATGACCACGAGAACACCTGAGGCCGTCATCGATCCCCAATCCGTTCCCGTCTCGGCCCCTGCATAAGTCGCCATGAGGACAGGCAAGGTGCGAGTGGCGTTGTTGGTCAGGATGGCCGCGAAGATGAAGTCGTTCCAAGCGAGAAGCAGACAGAGAATGGATGCGGTGACGATGCCTGGCCGCGCAAGCGGAAGCACGATGCGTAAGAACGTCGTCATGCGCGAAGCACCGTCGATATAGGCCGCCTCCTCGAGCTCCTTGGGCAGCCCTTCGAAGAAATCGCGCATGATCCAGACGATCAGCGGAAGGCTAAATGTCGTATAGGCGATGATAAGGCCGATCCGGCTGTTGGCTATACCAAGGCGGGTGAACAGGATGAAAATCGGCAGCAGGATGGCTACAGGTGGAAGCATCCGCATGAGAAGCAGGCTATAAAATACCGCTCCGCTTCCGACGAACCGGAACCGTGCGAAGACATAGGAGGCCGGGACGCCGATCACTAGGGACAAGGCAACCGATGCCGAGGTCACGGTCAGGCTGTTCATGAAGGACGCGATGAAGTCGGCTTGGGTCAACACCCTGGCGTAGTGCTCGAATGTCGGCGTCCAGAACAGGACCGGCGGCGTGACGAAGATCTGCGCGCGGGTCTTGAGAGACAACCCGAGGACCCAAAGGAGCGGTCCGATGAAAATGACCAGAAGCATGATCAGCCCGAAGTATGTAAGGCTGATGCCGATGACACGGTTCCGGCGACTCGATGCGACACTCATAGGGCGTTCTCCTTCCGGCGGGATGCTGCGACGAAAAGGACGCAGAAGACGAAGACGATGAGCAACATGATCCACGATGCGGCGGCGCCGAGGCTCATATCGAAGGCGAAGAACGACGTCATGAAGGTGTAGACCGACAAAAGCTTCGTGGCATCGGCGGGCCCGCCGCCGGTCATGACCCAGACGTTATCGAATGTCCGGAACTCGAAGATGGTCCGCAGCAGCAGGGCGACGACGATGTACGGGGTGAGAAGCGGAAAGGTCACGTGCCGGAAGATCTGGAAGCGGGTGGCGCCATCGATGGCCGCGGCTTCGATGGGTTCCGACGGCAGGGATCGCAGGCCTGCCAGAAGCAAGATTGCCACGTATGGAGCATTCTGCCACACATTCACGAAGCCGACGGAGATCCTCGCCAAGGTCGGATCGCCGAGCCAGAGGATCGGACTGCCGATAAAGTAATCGACGATGCCGTAGTTTGGGTCAAGCAGCAGCTTCCAGCACATCGACGCGACGATCGGCGTGATCATCATCGGTACGATCAAGGCGGTGCGGAATGCTTTGACGAAGGGAACATCCTTGTTGAGCAGAAGCGCCACTCCCAAGCCAATTGTGAGCTCAAGGAAGACAGTGATCACCGTATAGGCGATTGTAAGCCACAGGGCTTGGGTGAATTGAGGGTCGCTGAAAAGATCGATATAGTTGGCGAAGCCCACGAAGCGGCCGCCGAACAGGCTTTGCTGCGCACTCCATCCTTGAAAGCTCAACATGAGTGACAGGATCAGAGGCAGACCGAACACAAGGATTGTAACGGTCAATGTCGGCATGACCGTCAGGATGGCAAAGTGCTTGTCGACCCAGGATGACAATACGCTTCCAAAGCGCTTGCTGGAGGCCATTCTCAAGTCTGTCTCAGGCATCTCAAGCATGTAAGAACTGACGCGTTGATCCAAGGCAATCTCCTGCCTGTTTGCGGCTTCAAACCTCGATGACGACATATCGATCTTCGACCGACACCGGAAATGTGTCGGCGACATACGGCCCTTTCACCAGCTCAGAGCCCTCCTTGACGTCGACCTGGTAACGCCGGGTGCGGATCCTCGCCGGATCGCACCAGGACTGGCCCGACCGGATATCGAACTCCCAGCCGTGCCAAGGGCAGCGGAGGATTTCTCCTTTTCGTTCGAGACGGTATTCCCCAGGGGCGTCGGAGGTCACGAGGCTGCCGAGATGACCGTCGCAAAGGCTGCCGCCCTGATGCGGGCAAGCGTTGGCGATCCCGAAGAATTCGCCGCTGACGTTGAAGACGGCGATCGGTCGACCATTGACGTGGACCAGCCTGTGGGTTCCGGCCAAAAATTCCGTGACGGGAGCCACGATGTGCTTACTCACCGTTGTTTCCTCCAAATCCGCCTTTAGGCGTTGTTATGTTTTGTTAGGTAAACCCTATCAAAAAGCAAACATCGGCGCAAGTTAGGAGTTGTTTATCCTTAAGATCTAATCATCTCAGAGTGATGTGAGCATAACCGAACCTAACAAATCGAGGTTTGTGTTTTGAATTCAGCAGCTTGGGAGCCAAGAGGAGCATGGGCCCCGCCTACATCCCTCGTGGTCCCATCGAACCGTGAGCGCTGCTGACAGTCACCTCGGTGTCTTGTTGCGCGCTGGGAATGGGCGCTCCGCTAAGACCAGGCATGACACGCGCCCGCAACCTGAGGGTGTGGAGCGGGAGGGGGCCGGTCCCCACTGCCTGGCGAACCGCGCCTTCGATGCCCTTAATGGAGATGGGAAATTGGATGCTCGGACCGCAATACTGATCCGAAGGCAGGAGTGCTAGTTGTCATTGAGGCAGAGTAAGCTCCCCCGACAGATCTTCAGATAAGAAGCCCATGAGCCCATCGTCGCAATGGACGCTGTTCATCGCCCGCCCCGGACGAGAGCGCCAGCACGTCATCTGGGATCCTCAGGGCGAACCCAAGATCCTCTTCGGCGAGAATGACGGCACGCTGATTAACGATCGTCTCGCCCTGTACCTCGTCGAGAGCCTAGATGTGGGTCTGGATGTCGGAGATCCGGATCCGGATGAGGGCTGGTTCCTGGATAGCCCGGGAGACGGCGACGAGCAGGATGCGGCCATTCTCGTTTATGACCCTGATTTCGAAATCCGGCTCGAGATCCTTGATACGGATAGCCTTGGCCTGCCCCATGCGGGTGATCCGGGTGTGATCTTGGGGTAATCCTGCCAGGAGAACGACATGGTTGGCAGCCCCGATCCACGGGATCCGAGACCGGGCGACCTGGTATTGCCGGAACCGGCTCACTCAGTCTTAACCTCTATCCCTACCTCCGCTCGGCGCGTCGCTTTATCCGACGAACCTGAGCCAATTGGCCCCGCAGTATGTCGATTGCGTCCTCCTCCGCAGGGGTGAGATTTTCCAGCTTCACATGGTTTAGAAGCACCTCCAGTGCGTCTCCAATCCGTCCGAGTTGTCGGCCATAACTCCCGACTTCATCAAGAACCTTTTGCTCAATATCAGGGCGCGGCGTCTGTCCAAGACTGATGTTGAAGAGCCCGAACTGCATACCTTGCTGGTTGAACGTCCAGGGAAGAATGTCTTGCCAGAGGTTCTGAGGGGCCAGCGACGCCTGAACTGTAAGAGGAACGGGCTTTGTCATGGGTGCTCCTTCGAGACGTTGACTATCTCCACTCAGGCCATTGTCTAGCAAGCCACATTACATACACCGTCTGAATACCGGAGGCTTCTCAGTCGCAACACTACCAACGACCGACCGGTCAACGAGGCGCCCATCGAAAAGCTGAAAGTGAACCCGCGCGGAGGCAGCCGCGCCGGCTCGTACACATGTTCCTTCAGTGCGCCATCCATCGCGGGAGCGCTGTAGCGGTGGATCAAACTGGCAGGTGCTGACACCCGCAATCACGTCTTTCGAGGAAATAACAAGTCGTCGCTGGTTGTTCGGATCGCCACAGGCAGTTCCCTGCTGCACCCACTCCCCAAATGGCGTGTCCGTAGATGGGATTGCAGACGATCCCTTGATGGCTTCTTCGACCGTCCTATCCCAGGTGTCGTTGGCCGGCAGGCCATTGGCAACTTTGAAATCCGTGAGGGCTGATCGTGAGGCCATACCCCAGACGCCGTCGCCAACCTTTCGGTAATAACTAAGCTGAGACAGACGCTGTTGGATCGCCAGAGCATCACCGGGATTCAAGGGATGCAGGGACGCTCCTTCGCGGGCTGCAAAAGGCATATATAGCCCAGCAACATTCGTCTCGGAGAGAGTGGCTACATAGGTGGCGGGAGCGGCGGTATATCGATCGTCAAAGATCGCAAGCTGGGTTCTTAGGTCCCATCTATCATCCGAGCCCAGGCCATTGCGAATTTTGAAATCCCGGAGGGCTACACGGGATCTCCGCCCCCATACGCCATCGATCAGGCCTTGAAAGAAACCACGCTCTTGAAGCCGACGCTGAACCTGCGCAGCGGCTTCCAGGCTTGCTAGGTCTAGGACCTGTGGCTCAAGCACAGGTTCCTCCGGGCGCCGTACTGCGTACGCTGGTCTCTGAACAGGAGGCAGCGCGACCGTCTTGGTTTCAGCCGGTGACGCCGGGCTGGCAGCTTCAGGATAAAGAGTCCGTGCGTTCGGATCATAGTAACTTGCGTCAGGATCTGGAAGTGCCGAGGGCTGCGGGGTCTCCTGCTTCGTAGCGGTCTGCCGGCGCTCCGGCGGGATCTCAAACTTCTTCACAGCGACACCCAGAAGTTCGGCCTTTTGGAAGCTCAGCATCTCGGCGCCGTCGGGTGGCGCGCTGGTGAAGAAGACGATTGCATCTTGGCTCAGTCCGAGGGATTGGAGATAGGCTCCAACCAAGGCATTGCCTGTCCCTGCTTCGGTTTTTCTGCCATTCTCCAGCTTCCAAGCCGCGTGAAACGCAATCCGCGCCTCGGGTCCAGCCCATCTTGTTTTTCCCCCGAGCCAAGCAAGGGCGCATGCAGATGCGCAGAGAGCGTCATCAGGAACAAGGGTGCTGAAACCTTTGAGACGGATAGCTTTACCGATTTCTATACCTGCGATGAGGTTGCCACCGATGCTGTCAAACATCACGATAGCGTCTTTGAGGCGCAAGACCTTTTCGGTGAACACATCCTCGTCTCGAAGGTTGAACTCACCCTCGACCGATACAATAGCGATATCCTTTTCCGGAATGACTTTGATTTCCGCGGCTTGGGCGCTTGGGCACGCAGCAAGAAGCAAAGAGATACCGGCGACCTCTCTAAGCTTCTTCATTTTTGAATGCCCCGCAGCAAGTTCCTCAACGACTGTATGAGCAATCCGATTCAGGCGCCATTCGGTATTTAGTAGACCCATGTTGTGCTTACAGGTTACTCAGCCCAATTATCGTGGCCAACCGCTAGTGTTCGCAGGGCAATCTCACCGGCAATCTTGGCGAACTCAAACCCCTCTGGGGTCGGCTCAAAGGATTCCAAGGGGAAGAATCCATCGTTTCCGCCCAGCAGGACCAGTGTGAACGGCGCATCGTCCTTCGCCCGTTCCTGCACAAGAGAAAGCATAAGGCCGCCGATTTCGCCGAAGGCATGCTTCTCATCGAAGTGTAGGGTCTGCGTCTCTGGGCGCTTTGGGAACTGAATGACGTCAGCCATGCCTAGCGATCCCCACCTGCATCACGGATCTCAGTGTGCCAGAGCCACCTCTGCGCTTCATCTAAGCTCCCGAACGTGTGCTCTGTCTCTGTGAAGGGTGCCGACCTTTCCTCTGGAGGGTGGTTGATCAGGAGTTCTACAGTCCACATGGCGTCGTTCGTCTTGCCACTTCGGACAACGCTGGCGATAACCGCTCCATCCAGCAAGACATCGTAGCTGCCGGGTGCAAGCCGAGAAAGTGTGTAGGACATGCTTATGACTCGGCCTGCTTCCGAACTCGGACACCTGGCTGCCCATGATTGAGGAACTCAATCCCTGCGGCTTCTAGGGCGGCTTGGACAAGGTGTACGTTTTGGGCTCGTCCGGCTATCGGACCTATGCCGGACGCTTCCATATTGCGGATCGTGTTCACGTTTACTCCGGCCCGCTCCGCTAGGTCGGATTGGTCCATCCCTATAAGCGCACGTGCGGCCTTCAGTTGATTTCCAGTCGTCAGCATATTTGCCTCTTAGAACCCGACTTTTATGTACCATAACTAGATACCTATTGATAACGAACAGTTCAGAGACCAAACTAGTTCTCATACCTAGATACCTAGGCGAGAGAACTGAAATGAGCACTCAGCGGACCATAAATTGGAGCACGGCGATGCGGGACCTGCGCAAGGACCGTGTTGCTCCGGCCGCCCCGGGGTTCCTCGCTGCACGTTCCGTGGAGATTGCCCGCCTGGATCGCCTTGCCAAGGAGGCCGCTGCCGCTCCCTTGGCAGTCGCTGGCTCCTATGACCGCTCAGCCATCATGAAGGCGGCCATTGCCTCCGCCCGTGCTCAGAAGGCCAAGGGATCCAAGGCTCCCTGGTCCCAGCTCGTGGGCTTCGCTCTCAAGAATATCTGGCGCCATGCCAAGGCCCAACGCGCCCTCGCGCTGAACTGACTCGCCTGCTTCCTCACCAGCACTTCATAGGAAACATCACATGCGTAACTCTCACCTTCGCCTTGTCGCTGTCGACGGCACCCAAGTAGCCCCCGCTCCTCGCCGTCCCCGCGGCTGGAATGTCCGCCGTGAGCGGGAGATCCGGCTCTGCATCATCAAGGAGCACCTCGGGCACGTCACGCACTCTCTGAACCGCCTCAAAACTCTGGCCGATGAGCTGGAGGAAAGCCTGGGCATCTCTATTCCGGATTTCACTCCATGGCCGCGCCCCGATGCGCTGAGCGGGCCACCTGACGCATCCGCCTGAACCCTACACATAGCCTATGAGGACCTAACCCCGAGGTGGTACGAGCCGTACCGCCTCTGCTCCCAAGATGATGTTGCGGATCAATCTGACTGTGAGGTTAAATGAAGTGACGCGTTGGGTTTTGAACAGTTCTGATGGCAGTCATCCGGGAGCTTGGGACCAATGCAGAATGAGTCAGTCCGAATTCTTGCTACGGCATCCTTGCTTGGGTGGACGGTTCTGCCCCTGGAATTTGCATGGGCTGAGCAACGGCCTACTTCAGCTCCGACCCCATCAACGATCCAAAGCGCCGTGACACCGAGCCCTCTCCGCAGACCAGCTCAGGCTCAAGATGGCCATTTGGCAGAGCTCAGGAGTGGTCTTGAGCGCCTCGCACGAACATACCCATCGAACGATGCTTACATGGACGAGCTAAGGTTGGGCTTGGAGCGGCTTGCCCGGAACATCAATTCTGAGGGCAATTAACTGACCAGTCTGAGACAAGCTCATGTCTGGGCTCCGTCGCAAACCGTTCAGTAACTCGGTTCTGTCTATCCCTCCGGCAAGCTCCGGAGGTTTAGATGTTCAAAGGCCGTCATTTCGATCGCTCAGTGATCCTGCTCTGCGTCCGGTGGTATCTGGCCTACAATCTCAGCCTTCGAAACTTGGAAGAGATGATGGCCGAGCGTGGCATCACTGTCGATCACGCGACCATCCATCGCTGGACCGTGCATTACGCGCCACTGCTGCTGGAGCGCTTCAACCAGCGGAAGCGCGCCGTCACGGGGAAGTGGCACGTCGATGAACCTATATCAAGGTCCGAGGACGTTGGATGTACTTGTACCGCGCCATCGATAGCAACGGCGACACCGTCGAGTTCTGGTTCAGCGAGCGGCGCAATCTGAGCGCTGCCAAACAGTTCCTGCGCAAGGCCCTCAAGCGGCACGGTCGGCCCGAAAGGATTGTGATCGATGGCAGTCAAACCAACAAAGAAGCGATCCTGTTGTGTGATGCAGAGAGCCGTCTGCAGGATTGCTCAAGGCGCCGGCAACAGGCGATCCGAATCCGGCAGAGCCGCTACTTGAATAACCGAATTGAGCAGGATCATCGCGCGATCAAGCGCCGGGTCCGACCCATGCTCGGGCTCCAGTCCGCGGCCACTGCCCGTGTGATCCTTGGCGGCATCGAGATGGTGCATATGATGCGCAAGCAGCAGGCGAAGTATGCCTGCAATCGGCAGCTATCACTCTCAGAGCAGTTTGACATGCTCGCCGCATGAGCGTGTCATGAAGACCTGCTTCTCTCCCGCCCCTGCTCCGGATTTGCGACGAAGCCTCGAGCGGTGATCTCGTCGTCCGAAAAGCGCTCTGTTGCCATGAAAGCTCTCCTACCAAGCAGAGGGATGATGGCGGCGGAGTGTGACCGGAAGGGGTCCGAATTCGCGCGTCTGGTCGAGGCGGGCCCAACCGCCTCTCAGAGGGAAGAAGCACCGGCACCTATGGAATAGCGAGAGCTCGGGCCTAATCTTTCAGGATCAAGTCGAGATGGGAAGCCAGAGGTCATCCGCTGACGATAGGCAGAGGGCGGGGCCTGTAGCTCAATTGTCAGAGCCGGCCGCTCATTACGGACTAGTTCCTGGTTTGAGTCCCTCCGCCCACGCTAGCGATTTGCTAGACTGCTTAAAAAGTGGCACCGGCCAGCGAGATCTCCTGCAAAGGCCGCTCGCATCGACTGAGGAAACCGGAGTGCTGACCGGTGCCGCGGCCTCGGGAGCGGGATCATTGCGAGATGATGCCGGGCGAAGCCGAAGCGACAAACTTGCTTGGGATTGTGACGGTTTGGCGGCTATCTACTGCGTCGCGATTCTCAGGGCCCATTCAAAGAGGGCAAGGCCGCCGATCAGGCCAGCCCACTCGATCGAGCGCGCGAACGGAAGGCCGAATGGATCAGGAGCTTGGGCCTCGGCGTACATGTTAGGGCGCTGCTTCATGACCTTCACTGATGGCTCACATACGAACAGTGTTGAACGCTACAGCCAGAAGCCCAACGGCACAGGCGAGAGCCACTAAATTGCACAGGTGCGCCGCTAGATCATGAGCAAGATGGGTCTCGGTCTGATTCATCGCCCAACTTTTAACCAAGCGATCCGAAGCTGAGCAATTATTCTTTTTGGTGAACGCATTGCGAGGTTAGCCTTTGAGGGCTTGGCACCTCAAGCCATCAGCAATCCCCAAGGGGGGAACCAACCGCAACGAGAGAGCAAGTCCTTTCTCAAGGACGTCCTTGCCGAGAGGTAGAGTCCGCGCTGGTGGTGGAAATTTGCTGACGCACCGGGTGTTGGGATGAGGTGGTCATTGGGAGGACCGGCTATGGTGGAGTTGCTCGACTGCACCCCAGCTGAAGGAACCCCAATGACCGACGACAGACTACCACTGGGCGAGCTGATGGCGAAGGCCGATGACGGCGACTTTCTGCGCAGTGTCGCCGAAAGCGTGCTCCAGATCCTGATGGAAGCCGATGTCGAGGGCGTGATTGGTGCCGCCCGCTACGAGCGCAGCGGCGAGCGGGCCACCTACCGCAACGGCTACCGCGATCGGACGCTCGACACGCGCCTGGGCACCCTCAACCTCAAGATCCCCAAGCTGCGCACCGGAGCCTACTTCCCGGGCTTCCTCGAGCCGCGGCGCACGGTCGAGAAGGCGCTCGTGGCGGTGATCCAGGAGGCCTGGATTGCCGGCGTGAGCACCCGCCGGGTTGATGATCTGGTCCAGGCCATGGGCCTGAGCGGCATCTCGAAATCCTCGGTGTCCAAGCTCTGCAAGGACATCGACGAGCGGGTGATGAGCTTCCTGCAGCGCCCGCTCACCGGAGACTGGCCGTATCTGTGGCTCGATGCCACCTACCTCAAAGTGCGGGAAGGCGGTCGCGTCGTCTCGGTGGCCGTCATAGTGGCGGTTTCGGTCACCACCGAGGGCCGGCGCGAGATCGTCGGGCTGCACATCGGTCCGAGCGAGGCGGAGATCTTCTGGACCGACTTTCTGCGCGATCTGGTCAAACGCGGGCTCACCGGCGTGAAGCTGGTGATCTCGGATGCGCATGAGGGCCTCAAGGCCGCCATCCGGCGGGTGCTGGGCGCCACCTGGCAGCGGTGCCGGGTGCATTGGACCCGGAACGCGCTCGCTTATGTGCCGAAGGCGCACCAGACCATGGTGGCGGCTGGGCTGCGCCAGGCCTTCCAGCAGCCCGATCAGGCAGCGGCCCGGGCCAGCCTCTCGCATTTTGCCGACCAGCTCCACAATCGCTGGCCCAAGCTGAAGGTCTTCGTCGACGACAGCCTCGATGACGTGCTGGCCTATATGAGCTTCCCGGCCCAGCACCGGACGAAGCTGCATAGCACGAACCCGTTGGAGCGCCTGAACAAGGAGATCAAACGGCGGGCTGATGTGGTGGGCATCTTCCCGAACGAGGACAGCATCAGGCGTCTGATCGGCGCGGTGCTGCTGGAGGCCAATGACGACTGGCAGCTCCAGCACCGTTACATGCAGATCGAAGGGATGACTGAGCTCGCAACCCCCATGATCAACCCGCAGGCCCTGACAATCACCCCACAGGCGAGCTGACCAATGGCCACCTCAAACCGCACCCGAATTTACACTCATTGACGGACGCGACCTGCCGAGATCCTCTAAGCGCCTATGAGCCCACCTCGCTCCTACCCCACGGGAGCGGACGGTCCGCCCATGATTGAGGCCGTCCCTGAAACGGGGTGTGAAGAGCGACGCTCGTACCAAGGACGCGCCCTTTGCCGCCACCGGCTTGGCCGTTCATCGACCCCAGTCGCCTCAGGAGAGGAAAGTGTGCCGAAGGCGTATATCGGCCTGTTCCGTTCTGGCGCTTTCCCAGATCGTTTGAAACCGTTGGTTAACCATGAGGGCGCATGCTTTTCCATGTGCTTCAAGGGCTGGGCGGGCTTCCTCGTACCTGGAGACGGTTGCTCATGGCGGAGAACCAATTCACCGACACAATTGAAGAGAAGTTGGCCCTGATGTCGCCAACTGTGAAGGCCATTGAGTTCGGAGGAGAGCTACCCTACCTCCGTGAATTGCAGACGCTCCTCAGACAGCACCTGGCGAGCCTTGTGGTTTTGTTCGAGCGAGATCCTGGCCTGGATGCCGCAACAGCCGACCTGTACGCGGCAGCGGCTGCTGTTGTGCAGGACACCACAGCAGCCTCCCAGCCTCTGGCCCGCAAACGCCGTCTGCTCAAGGAAGCCCAGGTCCGCTTCCAGGAGCGCATCGCGACCGCACGCCCGAATGGACGACGAGACTGCGCCGCTTGGCGACAGAAGGAGCTCTTTCTTGCCGCCTGATCCAGGCCCGGGTTCCGCCTCAGCCCTATGTGTGTGCCGGAACCCAGTCGCCTGCGCTTCCGGCTACAGGAGTTGCTTGTCCGTTTTGTCCGATTGCACAATCACTCACATGATCCTGTGCTGCCCCAAGATCCTGTGAATTCGCATTGTCATGGTTATTGAGGCTGCGGCCTTCTGGTGGTTTCAATCGTGGGTGGCAAACCCTTTGCCCATCGACTGACTACTAGATTGTCAGCGCATCAGGAGGATCTCACCCATGGCGAAAGCTGCAACCAAGACGACAGCCAAGAAGGCGCCGGCCCGCAAAGCCGCCGCATCGCAAGAAGAACCGCCTAAGACGGCCAAGACTGCCGACGCCGTTGCCAAGAGGTCTACGAAGGCTGCAGCACCGAAGGCGTCAGCCAAAGCAGCCTCCAAGGGTGCAAAGAAATCCACTGGCACCTCGGCTGGCGCGATCCTCACCCTGCGCCACATTGCCGAACAGTTGTCGGAAGTGCACGAGCTTCCCAAGCGCCAGGCTAACGAGATGCTGACGCAAGTCATCGAGATGATAGCCAAGAGCTTGAAGAAGGGCGACAAGATCCGCCTGAGCGGTCTCGGCATCCTGCAGGTGCGCAAGCGCGCCGCGCGTACCGGGCGCAACCCGCAGACCGGCGAGCCGATCAAGATCAAAGCCTCCAAGAAGATCGCCTTCCGACCCGCGAAGGAGCTCAAGGAGGCGGTCTAGCCGTTAGCCGCAACCGGATGGCTGAAGCGACCCCCACCCCGCCGGCACGCTGGCGGGGTGGGCCTGTTGTCGCGTCCGCTCAGGACAGGTGCTGAGCGAAGTGCTTGTTCATCTCGAACATGCTGACCTTGCTCTTGCCTCCGAATACAGCCTGAAGCTTCTCATCCGCGAGGATTTCCCGCTTGTTCGCAGGGTTCTGCAGGTTGTTGGCCTTGATATACTCCCAAACCTTGCTCACCACTTCGGTACGGGGCAGTGGCGAGGACCCGACCACCGCCGCGAGTTCATTCGAGGGCTGCAACGGCTTCGCCAGAGCGGGGTTCGGCTTCTTGGCGGCTTTGGCTTCGGTCATTGTCAAACTCCTAAACTGCGCCTCACTGCGATCCGCAGGGGCAAAGGGGGCGGGACCATGGCCAGCAAAGATTGAACGGTTCCTTAATCCCGCACTGACCATGCCGGCGTCAGCATGGTGGGTTCAATTGATTGCCCGCATAGAACGCAGGCAATCATAACAGAACTTACCGCGCTCTCCACCCTCGCAAGAAAAGCCCTTAATATGCTGGCGGAGGGCGAGGAGGTCCGTTACGCATCAGGGGTAAGTTTGTACACCGAGCGCGAGCAGTTCAAAGCACGTCGGAAGTCCGCCTCGCGGCGGAAGGTTCGTGGGATCGGCTTTGCTACGATGGACGAACTCCGAAGGGAGGGTATGATCGTGCCGGTCCACCATACGTCCGTCTCTACCTACTATCGCCTCAAGCCCACTCCGTGAAGTAAACGAAGCGGTGGACCTTAACAATTTGAATGTCGGGACTAGCCTGCGCAGCTGAATTCTGATATTGAAGCTGCCCCGCGGATCATCCGCTCGGTTCACAGCCACAGCCAGAGGAGGCGTTTGATGTCTATGCGAATTTGCACGTACGAACGCACCGCTCTCCTCGTCACGACTCTAGCTGCTGGTGGCTCTAATGAACCCGACCGTATTCCCCTTGCCCTTTGTAGGGCTCGCCTTCCGCTTTGAATTTGTTCGCGTGCCGCGTAGGCCTGCGAATGATCACGCGCGGCCTGTGGCAACAAACGAACTCGATCACCTGCTCCGTCACGAACTTCAGCAGGCGCTGCGTCACGAACTCAGCCCGCACATGCTTCGTGATGTCGGTCTCGACCACAGCCGGACTGACTGATGTTCTGGCCGCAGTGCGATCCACTGATCGTGTTAGGAACTGACGGTGTGCTTTGCCGCACATCGGCATGCCGTGGCCACATCTACATAGATCGTGCGATGCCGGAACACATCGCACGCGCCCTGGCGAGAGGTCTAGTGCTCAGCCTCCCGCCGGGGCAATTCTGCTTGTCCACAGCCTGATGTTGAACCAACGAGGCGCTTGGCGTATTATCGTGACGTGGTGTTGCAACCGGCATCACACAATTCGCCCTGACAGCAAGCCCCGCACGGCTAACTCTGTCAGGGCGTTTTCGTTGGGACAGCGTTGACTGAGTTTGGTCTGCCGCCTATCTCCCAAGTGTGGTGTCATTCCCTTGGACCACGGACGCCTTGGTTGAGGTTTAGCTCGACACCACCTTATCCAAAGGCAGAACTTTGCGGCAGGTTTTCGCAGGCAAGCGAGAACAACGATAGGCTCAGCATCCATCGCTGAGGTACGCCCCCCGCCCGCACGAAGAATCTGCGACACAGCCCCGGATGATGGCGGTCGCGAGCAGGTCAAGGCAGCTCAGATCGCCCGATATGAAAGGCGCTCCTGATGCTCGGGTTCTCATTAGGACAAAAACTCTCGAACTTATCTAAGCCCACGGCAGGACTTCCGAACGTCCTTGGGCTCTTCCCGGCCGAAGGGGCGTCGTGGCTTTCGCCGTCAGGTACCATGGGTAGGCCGGCCTGAAATCGTCACATTCGTGCGCGACCTCAGGGGTGACTCTTCATTAACCATCCCTCCGCCCAAGGCCACCAATGCTCAGACCTCTTGTTGCCCTGGCCCTCGTGCTCGCGATCCCGGCCTTTGCTCAGACCAATAGCCGTCCTGACATCATCCGCGGCCTCTGCCGCCCTGATGGCTGCGACGAGTTCGCCATCCTGGCAGCCTCCCCTCTGACCAGGACAGGGGAGGGCACACTCATGCAGACTCGGGTGAAGACTTTCCATGCCAGTTCATCTGGTCGCAGGGAACTCAGCGAGGAAAACGGCTATGTGTACTGCTCACAAACCAAGCCGGCGATCGTGGCCGAAAAGGGTGGGCATGCCATGGCCTTCTATCTCGCGCCGTTCTCCACCCAAGAGAGCCGTGAGACCATCCGCCAGAACGCCAACTTCCATGCCCTGTACTTCAGCATCTGCCATAGCATGGAAGCGGGCCGAGCGGCGGTTCAGAACTTACCGCGTGTGGCTCAGGAGCTCGGCTATCGGGTTGCACTGCCCCAGTCACAGTCCGTTGCCCTAAACCGGGTCGAGGACATCCTGCCGCCTGCAAGCCGGCGCTCTGCGGAGGCGCGGCATGACCTGCGCCCAATGCCACCGACAAACATGCCGCCTGCCATGTCACAGCAGGACTGGGCTGTTGATGAGTTCAGGGAAACCCGTGAGGCGATGCCACCCGGTCCGCAGCCCAATGTTGTGGAGCGGGAGGAGGGGCTGTTGGCCGGTCCGCGCCGCCTGACCAACCGCGCCTTTGATGCCCTTGATGAGGTCGGCGACTGGATGCTCGGACGGCGATACTGACCCGAAGGCAGAAGTGCTATTGGTCATTAAGGTAGCGTAAGCTGCCCGCCTGATCTTTGGACAAGAAGCAGCCTATGAGTTCATCGTCACAGTGGACCCTCTTCATCGCCCGCCCTGGACGAGAGCGGCAGCACATCATCCGGGATCCTCACGGCGAGCCGCGGATCATCTTTGGCGAAGACGATGGCACGAGGATCAACGATCATCTCGCCAAGTATCTTGTCGAGAGCCTAAATGCGGGTCTCATTCCAGAAGACCCGAACCCGGACGAGGGCTGGTTTCTGGACAGCCCGGGAGAAGGCGCCGAGCCGGATCCGGCCATTCTCATTTGTGACCCTGATTTCGAGACTCGGCTCGAAATCCTCGATTCGGAAATCCCTGAAGTGGATCAGGCGCTGGGCCGAAAGGTTGTGGCTCTAATCAATACTTACTTCATGCAGAACGAGGTTTCACATCCAATCGCTTCCTCCGGCGGGTGCCTTCTGTAAGTCATCCTTGGCGGTCGCTTCTAACGCAGTACTCAATCAAGAACACATCCTGCGCCGATCCCATGGGGTAGCGAGGGCGGTCGCCGTGCCTCTGGAAACTGTCAGGCTCTGCCAGACGTTACCAGTGGCCAAGGGCCGCTAGCCGGTAGACCTGCGAATGGACCGAGAACTAGCCTCATCGCCGCCTTCAGCAGTGGCGGCACAGGCCTCCAAGGGCCTGGATGCGCCCGCCGTCGCCCGATTGCTGGTCGAGATCGGGCAGCGGCTCGTGCTCGCGGGTGCGAACCCGTACAAGGCACGCGCCTATACCCGGGCGGCCGAGGGCCTCCTGCTGCTCAGTGAGCCCCTCGAGGAGGTCATTGCGGGAGGGCGGCTCCAGGAGATCCCAGGCGTGGGCGCCGCCCTCTCAGAGACGATCCAGCGTTTGCACCGGGACAGCACCACGCTGCGCCTGGAGGCTCTGCGGGCTGAGGTGCCCGCGGGCGTGCTGGAGCTGCTGGCGATCCCGGGCCTGCGCCCGCAGAAAGTCCTCGACCTCTACCGCAAGCTCGGGATCACCAGCGTCGATGAGCTCGAAGCGGCTGGCCGGCAGGACCGCCTCAAGGCGACGAAGGGCTTCGGTCCTGCCTTTCAGGACAAGGTCCTCGCAAACATCGAGTTCATGCGGCGTTCGTCCGGGCAGCGGCTCATCCATCGCGCCGGCGAGCACCTCAGCACCCTGGAAGCAAACCTCAGGCGGTCGCATCCAGAACTCACCCGCATCGTTCCCGCCGGCGACTTCCGGCGTGGCACCGAGCTGGTGTCGGACCTCGCTCTTGTGGCCGAGACCCCGGCTCGCTCAGGGATTGAGATTGTCGATCTCTCTGAGGGGGCCAGAGTGTGGCTGGCGGACCCGCCGCACTATGGGGTCGCCCTGGTTCTAGCGACAGGCTCGTCCGAGCACATCGACGAACTCCGATCTCTTGCCGAGCGCCGCGGCTTGCGCCTCAATAGACAAGGGCTGTACCGCGGGCAGCACCTCGTTGACTGCGTGGACGAGAAGGACGTCTATGCGGCTCTCAACCTTCCCTTCATCGAGCCCGAACTGCGGGAGGGCAGGGGAGAGATCGCCCTCGCCGTGGCGCGACGATTGCCTCACCTCGTGGCCGATCAGGACATTCGGGGACTTCTGCACTGCCACACCGATTTCTCGGACGGCAGCAACACGCTCGAGGAAATGGCCGAGGCAACGCGGGCCAGAAGCTATGAGTATTTCGGTGTTGCGGATCACTCGAAGACAGCCAGCTATGCCGGTGGGCTCTCAGTCGAGAGGGTCGCTATCCAGCACGAACTCGCGGACGAGTTGAACAGACGCTACCAAGGTCGCTTCCAGATCCTAAAAGGCATCGAGTCCGACATCCTCGAAGACGGCTCGCTCGACTATCCGGACGCGGTCCTAGCTCGCTTCGACTTTGTGGTCGCGAGTGTGCACAGCCGCTTCAGGCTCGATGCCAAGACCCAGACCGAGCGGATAATTCGGGCGGTCTCCAACCCCTTCACGACCATTCTTGGCCACATGACGGGTCGGCTGCTCCGCCGCCGGGAAGGCTATCAGATTGACGTCGAGAAGATCTTGGAGGCATGCGCAAGGCACGGGGTGGCAGTTGAGATCAACGCCCATCCTTCCCGTCTGGATCTGGACTGGCGCTGGCATCAGCGAGCCCTTGAACTCGGGTGCATGTTCAGCATCAACCCGGACGCGCATAGTGTCGACGAGCTCGATCTCACCGCCTGGGGTGTGTTGATGGCCCGCAAGGGAGGCATTCCTCCGCACCGGGTGCTGAATTGCCTGGGGCGTCATGAGCTCGTAGGCTATCTCACCAGGCGGGCTATGCCGCTCAACGGGGTCAACGCAACATAAAGCTGTGCAGCTCCCTCAGGGCAGGCTGAAGCGATCAGCGTATTGAACTTGCGGTTCTTCTTGTCCACGAAAGAGTGAAGACCGCCCTTGCTCGCCCGGCATGTGCCATGAGCCATGGCACAGGACATTTCACAGGTAAGGCCGGTTGACTCGAATGGTGGTCAGAGCAGCCTTGTAGCTCGCACAGCCCACATGATGTACAACGCCAGTGAATTTGAGGAGATTGCACGTGGCCCACCATCGGTTCAGTCCGACAGGCTATCACAATGTTTTGGGTGATCGAGATCCGGTCCTGCGGATCACTGATGGCGATACGGTCACCACCACCACGATTGATGCCGCTGGACGTGACCACGAGAGTGTGGAGCGTGCTCCCAGGCCAAATCCCATGACAGGCCCCTTCTTTGTGGAAGGGGCAGAGCCCGGCGACGCGCTGATCGTGGAGATCCAACGCATGTCGCCGACCCGGGAGACAGGCTGGACCTATTCCCTTCTGGCGCCGAACGTGGTTGATCCAGAGATCCTGCCCCGACTGCCTGAGCGGCAGCGGGTTGAGTGGGCCATTGATCGCAATGCTGGGACTGTGCGCTTGATGGAGCCGCCCAGCGCGGTGGCGGATCTTGTGTTGCCTTTGGACCCCATGATCGGGTGCTTCGGAGTGGCCCCTGGCATGGGGCAGGCGATCTCCACGGCCACGAGCGGCCGGCATGGCGGCAACATGGACTTCAGAGGCTTTGCCCCAGGAGCCGTCGCCTGTTTCCCGGTGTTCGAGCCCGGTGCCCTGTTCTTCTTGGGCGATGGGCATGCCTGCCAAGGGGACGGCGAGATTGTCGGCACGGGGATCGAGACGTCGTTCGAGATCGAGTTCACGGTGTGGTTGAAGAAGAATGCCAATCACGGC
Source organism: Microvirga terrae (assembly GCF_013307435.2). Classification (NCBI taxonomy): domain Bacteria; kingdom Pseudomonadati; phylum Pseudomonadota; class Alphaproteobacteria; order Hyphomicrobiales; family Methylobacteriaceae; genus Microvirga; species Microvirga terrae. The sequence goes on along the minus strand of NZ_CP102846.1, from coordinate 453,538 downwards.
TGGCCGCGTGGTGAGACAGAGTCGGATATTTTCACGGTCGGCAATGCCCGTCCGCTGGACCAGGCGCTTCAGCATGCAACAACAGAGATGTTGAACTGGCTTGGGAGCAGTTTCGGATTAGATCCCACTTCTGCCAGCCATCTTCTGGGACAGGTGGTGCGCTATGACATCGGCAACGTGTTCAACCCGGCCTACACCGTCATCTGCCGCGTGGCCAAAACCTGGCTCCGGAAGCCGGATTCAGCTCTGGGCTGGCTTGGCTGACAGGTGCATGGTTCCGGCACAATCGGCTCTCGAAGGCTGCCATGTCAAATAATGGGCGTTGAGTGCCGAACACAGGTATTCCCACAAGGATGGGCCGGTCCGCTGATGGAGGTAGACGGCCATCTGTGGCAGCTTTCGACCGCTGGAGCGTCGATAAGTTGGTTAAGCCTTGTTTCGCCGTCTTGATTTGCCGTTAGAGAGCCAAGTGCCGTCCGAGCCCGGCTTTGGCAGGCGTGTTGCCGAAGAGTAACATTGGTTAATAAAATCTGCTTCTGCAGTAATTGATCTCGACATCTAGGGCAATATTCTTAGTAGTGCTCGCCTTTAGGTGGCCTGTTTTAAGAAGTGCCACGGTTCTTCACGATAACAATCAGTGGCGCCGCAGGACGGCACGCCAAGTCCAGGCGCGGGTACTGGGCCGGCGAGGGGGCATGGCATGGCAGGCAGTCTCGAAGGAATTCAGGTCAAGATCACGTTCTCCTTGCAGGGGTTCTTCGTCTATGAGGCTCCCTACGAGTTCACATCGGTGGTCGTCGGGGCTGGGGCTGAACTCGTTGTGCCCTTATCCGCCAGGATCCTGTCCGATACGGATGGCGATGGCGACATGGAGCCGGTGCAGGGCGACAACGGGCTTCTGCGCGGGACGATGACCGTCGACATTTCCGGCAATCAGGTCTTTGCCCAGTTCGACGGAACAGCGCAACCCGCCGGGTTTACCATCAAGATTGAAGGCTTGGCCCCTACAGGTGTCGCCCCTGGCACCATTACCGATCAGGGATCAATGAACGGGGTCAACGCCGTTTATGCCCCGAATTACAACGCTTCGACGAAGACGCTCACCTACAATTGGTTCTTCATGGGCTTCCAGCCCGGGACTAAGGTCGATCAGACAGTTTTCTACGACAATCTTCTCGAAGATGCTCCGGATGCGATCAATGACGCATTCCGCACCAAGGCTGGCGATGCTTTGGCGGGCGCAAGCGTCCTTGCGAACGACAAGGATCTCGACAACGGAGGTCCGCTCGGCACTGTCGATCTTCAAACCATCACACACCTCAATGGAGTGGCGGCCGATGTTGGCCGCTGGACCGATCTTACCGGCGGCGGACGCGTTCTGCTGAGGGACGACGGCGCGCTACAATTCTCCGACGATGGTGATTTCGCCGATCTGGCCGCGGGACAAATCCGCACCACGTCGTTCCAGTATACGGTGACGGATTCGACGGGGCGCTTCGATACAGCCACGACGACCATCACGGTCGAGGGCGTCAACGATGCGCCGACGGCCTCGAACCTGACGCAGACCATCGCTGCCCTCGAGGATAGCGGTGCGGTCGCGCTCGGCGACATCGTCGTGGCGGATGCCGACATGGGCGATACGGTCACCGCGACGCTGACGCTGAGCCAACCCCAGGCCGGCACCCTGTCGGTGACCCCCGCCGGTTCGGCCACGCCGACCTACAATGCCCTGACCGGGGTGTGGACGGTGAGCGGATCGGTTGCAGACGTGAATGCAGCCTTGGCGGCGGTTACATTCACGCCTGCCCCCAACTGGGACAAGCCCGTTTCGATCGCGACGCAGATCCGCGATGCCGCCGGATCGGGGCCCACGAACGGCACCATCACGGTCAACGTGACCCCGACCAATGACGCACCGCACCTTGCCGACCGGAATCTATCCCTGACGGTCGCGGAGGATGCGGGTCCGCCGGCAGCAGGGCAGGTGATGGGGCTTCTCGTCTCCGATCTAGCTGTTGGCATCTCGGACGTAGACTCCACCTCCGGTCGTGGCATCGCCATCGTCGGAGCCGATGCCTCGAACGGCAGATGGTGGTTCTCCATCAATGGGGGCGCTTCCTGGTCGCTCCTCGGCACACCCTCGGAGAATGCCGCAAGGCTGCTTGCCGCCGATGGAGCGACACGGCTCTACTTCGAGCCGAGCGCCGACTATAAGGGCACGGCTCCGGCGGGCCTTACCATCCGCGCCTGGGATCTGTCTGCAGGGAGCAACGGGGGGGTGGCCGATATTGGAGGTGTCGGCACCGGTGGAACCTCTCCGTTCAGCACCCAGACGGACACCGTCGGCCTGAGCGTCACAAGCGTCAATGACGCACCCGTTGCCACCATGCCGGGCAGCATCGCGGTGACGGAAGACGTAAGGACGGCCCTGGCTGGGATCAGCTTCTCGGACAAGGATGCGGGGCCCGGCAACGTGACAGTGACCTTCAGCGTGCCAGTAGGAATACTGGGTGCGGTCAGCGGCGCGGGGGTCGTTGTCGGAGGCACCGCGTCCGCCTTGACGCTGACAGGCACGATCACTGGCATCAATGCCTTCATCGCCGCTGGCAATGTCACCTATATCCCTGTTCACGACGACACCGCGTCGAGGACCCTGACCGTCTCCATCAACGACAACGGCAACGCGGGCAGTGGCGGCAGCCTAAGCGACACGAAGAGTGTCGCCCTGACCATCGCGGCCGTGAACGACGCGCCGGTCGTCACCGTGCCGGGCAGCATCACGGTGATGGAAGACGCGGCCAGCGCTTTGACAGGCATCAGCTTCTGGGATGTGGATGCCGGCTCAGCCAACGTGACGGTGACCCTCAGCATCGCGGCGGGAACGCTGGCTGCCACCAGCGGTGCCGGCGTCACGGTCGGCGGGACCACTTCGGCCCTGACCCTAACCGGCACCCTTGCCGACATCAACGCCTTCATCGCGGCAAGCCACGTCACCTATACGTCCGATGCGAACGGCACGGGGAGTCGCGTGCTGACCGTCTCGATTGATGATGGTGGACATGGGGGCAGCGGCGGCAGCCTGAGCGACACCAGGACGGTCGCCCTAACAATCGCGGCGGTCAACGATGCGCCCGTTGTCACCGGGCCAGGCAGCATCGCGGTGACGGAGAATACGCCAGCCGCGCTGACGGGCATCACCGTCTCCGACATCGATGCGGGGGCGGGCAATGTCACGGTGACCCTGAGCATCACCGGGGGATCCCTGTCAGCCACGACCGGCGCGGGCGTCACGGTGGGCGGAACGGCCTCGTCCCTGACGCTGGTCGGGTCGATCGCCGATATCAATGCCTTCCTTGCTGCAAGCGGCGTTACCTACACGCCGTCCCTCAACGACGCGGGCACGCGGGTTCTGACGGTTTCGATCAACGATGGTGGCAACACGGGTTCGGGCGGCGCGCAGACCAATACCCGAACGGTCGATCTCGAGATCGCCGCCGTGAACGACGCTCCAGTCGCGACCGTGCCAGCCAGCATCGCCGTGACGGAAGATACGCCGACGGCGCTGACGGGCATCGCCTTTTCCGACATCGATGTAGGATCGGCTTCGGTCACCGTCACCCTGACCGTGCCGGCGGGCACCCTGTCGGCTGCCGATGGCGCGGGCGTCACGGTCGGCGGAGGGGCGTCATCCCTGACCCTGACGGGCACCATCGCTGACATCAACGCCTTCATTGCGGGAAGCCACGTCACTTATACCCCTCCGGCCAATGGCACCGGCACGTATGCGCTGACCGTTTCGATCGACGATGGCGGCAATTCCGGCTCGGGCGGGCCGCGGAGTGATACGGAAACAGTGAACCTCGACCTCTGGCCGGTAAACGATGCTCCTGTCGCCACGCCACCGGGCAGCATCGCGGTGATCGAGGATACGGCGACCGCGCTCGCCGGCATCAGCTTCGCGGACATCGATGCCGGTTCGGCGCCAGTGATCGTGACCCTGAGCGTTTCGGCGGGTTCCCTGTCGGCCACCAGCCAATCGGGCGTCACGGTCGGAGACACGGCGTCATCCCTGACCCTAACGGGCAGCGTCGCCGACATCAACGCCTTCATCGCGGCGAGCGGCGTGATCTATACGCCTGCCGCGAACGACCACGGAACGCGGGTCCTCAAGGTCTCGATTGACGATACGGGCAACACAGGTTCGGGCGGCGCGCTGAGCCACACGCGAGCCCTTGATCTCCACGTGTCAGCCGTGAATGACGTTGCGGTCATCGGCGGCACCGATGCCGGGTCGGTTGCAGAGGACGGCATGCTGATCGCGACCGGGGTTCTGATGGTGACCGACGAGGACGCGGGCGAGGCCGGCTTCAAGGCTCAGGCCGACGTGCAGGGTACCTACGGGACCTTCTCGTTCGACGCCACTCAGGGCACGTGGACCTATGTGCTCGACAACGAGGCCGAGACGACCAAGACCCTGCGCTCCGGCGAGGCGGTCACCGAGACCTTCACGGTCGAGTCCCTCGATGGCACCGTGAAGACCGTGCGCGTGCAGGTGCAAGGCGACGGCGCGCTGATAGGCGGCGTAGAGGTGACGACCGAAACGATCGTCTATCCAGACGGCAGCACGGGCCAGATCCTCACCATCCCGATCATGACGGCGGGCAGCGGCCCGACCGATCTTCCGCTGGTGAGCGCAGGCGGGCACCCGGTGCTCTTGGCGCAGCTGCCGACGGGCTATGGCCTACAGGTGACCGGCCCATCGGCGCCCAAGACCGCCGGAAGCTCGTTGGCCGATCTGATCCGTGAGATCCAGGCACACACTGATGGTGGCTCGGCCGATCAGAACCTGCTCACCGGTGGGGGCTCCGGTTTCCTGCAAGGGCTGTTTGCCAGCACGCCGCTGATCGTGCAGAGCCTTGTGCCCATGCTGGCCCCGGGCAGCAGCACGCTGCCGGGTCAGCCGTTGGTGATCTCGGGCGCGCCCACGGCTCCAGGCACCCCTGAGACGGCCCTGGTCATCGATGGGCGTGGCATCGCTGGCGGCCACATCAAGCTGGAGAATGTGGAGTTTGCCGCAATTATCGGTGCTCTGACGGTCACGGGAGGGACCGGTTCGCAGGTCGTGTTCGGCGACAGCGCCCGGCAGACGCTCATCCTGGGAGCCGACGACGATACCCTGCACGGCGGTGGCGGCGATGATTATGTCGGCTCACATGGCGGCAACGACTGGCTCTACGGCGATGACGGCAACGACACCGTCTCGGGCGGCATCGGCAACGACACCCTCGACGGCGGCACAGGCATCAACATCATGTACGGCGGGGAGGGCAATGACACCTATATCGTCGGCATGGCGAGCGACCAGGTGATCGAGTACCGTAGCGAGGGCATCGACACCGTTCGCAGCTCAGTTAGCTACATCCTTGAGAACGCCAACGTCGAGAACCTCGTCCTCACGGGCAATGCCGCCTATGGTTATGGCAATGGCATTGCCAACCAAATGTACGCCTCCGATGCCGGTAGTCTGCTGCATGGCTCGGGCGGTAACGACACCCTGTCCGGCGGGGCCTCACGCGACCGCCTATATGGGAGCGGCGGCGATGATCGCCTGTACGGCAATGGCGGCAACGACCGCCTCTACGGGGGCACGGGCAAGGACCGCCTCGAGGGTGGCACGGAACGCGATTACCTTGCCGGGGACAGTGGCAACGACATCCTCAAGGGCGATGACGGCCACGACACCATCAATGGTGGCTCTGGCAATGACGTGATCTACGGCGGCAAGGGCAAGGACATCCTGACCGGCGGCTCCGGACGCGACGTCTTCGTGTTTGATACCAAGCTCGGCGACGGAAAGATCGACACGATCAGGGATTTCAATCCCTGGGAGGATACGATCCGGCTTGAGAATGCCGTGTTCACGAAGATCGGTCCGAAGGGCGATCTCGCTTGGACTGCGTTCCACTACGGCAGCCATGCGGCGGATGCCGACGACCGGATCATCTACGATTGGTTCTCGGGCGCGCTTTACTATGACAAGGACGGTGCCGGCGGAGCGGCCCAGGTGCAGTTCGCCAGGATCGACAAGCACCTGTTCCTGACTGTGAGCGACTTCGTCATCATCTGACGATCAAACATGGATGGCCCCCTGCTCATTCGAAGAGCCGGGGGCCTCTGCTCGGTCGGGCCGCATGGGATGAAACGCTTCATATTCTGAGGAATTCTTCAGAAGCCTAGGGCAGGTTTAGGCGGCGTCCCCAACGGGGATGGGTCCTTGCGTTCCTCAAGGTGAAGATCGGAGATCAACGCAATCTTGGTCAAAGGTATATCCTGGACTGAAGGCGGGCTGTCATATCATGAGAGCCCGTTCTGTGCCGCCGTCCTCCGCGCCAGCAACAGACTTCTTGTCAAAATAACTGCTCAACGAAATTGCCTTGTAGGCGCAGTGTAGGCGCAAAGTTAATTTGCAGAGGAGGAGGCACCATCTGGTGTCGCACCCACATGCAAAATGGTCAACCGCACGGGCTTGTCCGACGCGGTTGACCATAATGGGATTAGGTGGCCTGCTGGATCGCCGAGAGCTTCCAGAATGCGCCATTGTCACGACGGAAGGTCCAGATCTCCGTGACCTCCTCGGTCTTCTCCGGCTCGCCGGCAACAGCCTTGCCGCTCGCACGGTCAATCGTTTGCTCGGTGATGGAATAGCGCATCGCAACTGTGGCATAGTCAGTCGGCCCCTCACGCCAGGCCTCGGCGAGATCACCCTGCAGGAGCTTCACGCCCGAGATGGCCTCACGCACACCCTTGCGGGCGTTTTCATTCAGCTCCTCCTGGAAGTATCCGGCCATCTCCGGCGTGGCCAGCGTCCACAGGGCAGAAACGTCCTCGTGGCCATAGGCCGTTTGAATGTCCCCGAGAGCTTGCTCAAAGGCAGCGAAGTCCTCAGGCCTGACAGCGAGCTCCTGAGTGCGCGGCTGCGAAGGCGGGGCAGTGCTGGCTGCTGCAGCCGCAGGCGGCATGCATGCGGCTGCTCCGCCACCTGGCGGGACTATGCCGCTGAGTGTCGATCGCTGCATCGGGGCGCCAGCAGCGGCACCGGCCAAGGCTGGCTGCTGTCGCCGGCGAAAGAAACGGATCACCAGGAAGGCAAGACCGCCGATGAGCGCGACCTGCGCCAGGAAGCCCAGGATAGAAGCCAGAGACCCGAGGCCGCCGAACAGGCCTGCGCCGAACAGCGCGCCCAGCAGACCTGCCCCGAGCAGGCCAGCGAAGAACCCACCACCGAAGCGGCTCCGCGCGGGTTGGGCCGCCAGGGCCGACGGAGTGGCCGGACGAGGCTGAACCTGACTTGGAGTCGCCTGCGAGCGTTGGAGCGATTGCGCGGCTGAGGGAGCTGTTTGGGTGGCCGGAGGGGCATCGAAGGTGCGTGAGCCGCGTGAGCCCATGCTGCCTTTGCTCCTAGCCTCCGCCATGCCAGTCATGGCAACGACGAGCGCACCCGCCAGGGTGAACGCGAAGCGCCCGCGGCGTAACGGGCTTGCCGCTCTGCGTCTGGGCTGACCGGTTCCCCATTCGGTCGGAGACTGTTGCATCAGATGTTCTTTCCTGAGATCCGCGTCGGATGGGCTGCGCTACTCTTCTCTTCTCGCTGTCCCTCCAAGCCCTCTTGATTGGGGCGAAAGGACAGCGCTGAAACGGCATTGGCTTGCCGATGGACCCTCCCGTCGCCGGCGCGTCGAACCCGCCCTTGCTGGCAGGTGATGATCTCCGCACGTCTTCTGGAATGGTCCATGCGTGGTATACGAAGCTGGCCTCGGCCTTAATCCTGTCGCCGGCAAGAAATTTGCCTGCTTCTCACTGGGCCCATACGGTCAGACCCGCGCCCGGCGCGAGCACGATGAAAGCCCAAACAAACGCTGAGGCGATGGTCGCCGTCTGGAACAGCAGCATAGGCATGGCGAAGATACCGGCTGTCAGGGGCACCACAGCGCGCAGCGGGCCAATGAAGCGCCCCAGGAAGACGCCCCACGCACCCCATCGGGCAAAGAACTTTTCGCCGCGATCACGGAGATGCTGGTGGGATGAGAGAGGCCAGACACGATACACGGCATGCTTGAACCCAAAGCCGACGGCATAGGATAGCCAATCACCGAGGATGGCGCCGACGGCCGCTCCAAGCCAGATCGGCCAGAACTCCAGACCGCTTGCTCCGACCAAGGCACCGATCCCAAGAAGCAGCACGGTCGAGGGGACGAGCAGTGAGACAACAGCGAGCGACTCGGCGAAGCCCAGAGCCCCAACAATGAACGGAGCCCAGCCTTGGTGCGCCCGAACGAAGTCGAGCAGCATCGTCGTGAGGGTGTCGAGGTCCATGGACTCTCCCGTTCAAGGACTGGTCAAGGTGCAACGACGCGTGCCAGCAGGAGCCGGCACGCGTTGGTTGTCACGATTGGGTATCGCTCTCCCGCATTATGCTGGTTTCGGTACGCCCGCTGCTCCGGCCGGCGGTACGGCCGGACGCGAGGTCCTGTGCTTCGCGGCACTTGTGCCCCCATCGTCCCGCACCGACGGCTGCCCGTCGAGCAGATTGCGGATCTCTTCGCCGGTCAGGGTCTCGTACTCGAGCAGGCCGCGGGCCAGGGCTTCGAGTTCGTGCGCCTTCTCGGTCAGGATGCGCCGGGCGTCGTTGAGCCCGTCTTCGACCAGGCGGCGGACCTCCGAGTCGATCTTCTGAGCCGTTGCCTCGGACACGTTCTGCTGGCGTCCCATCTGCATGCCGAGGAAGACCTCGTCCTGGTTCTCGCCGTAGGCAACCGTCCCAAGTTCGGGCGAGAAGCCCCAGCGGGTCACCATCATGCGGGCGAGGCGGGTTGCCTGCTCGATGTCGGACTGGGCGCCGGACGTGACCTTGTCCTTGCCGAAGATCATCTCCTCGGCGATGCGGCCGCCCATCATGATGGCGAGACGCGAGGTCATCTGCTCGTAGGACATGGACAGCTTGTCCCGCTCGGGGAGCTGCATGACCATGCCGAGCGCACGGCCGCGCGGGATGATGGTGGCCTTGTGCACCGGGTCGGTGGCCGGCACGTTCAGCGCCACGACGGCATGGCCGGCCTCGTGATAGGCGGTCAGGCGCTTCTCGTCGTCGGTCATGACGAGGGTGCGGCGCTCGGCGCCCATCATCACCTTGTCCTTGGCGTCCTCGAACTCGCGCATGGTGACGATGCGCTTGCCGCGGCGGGCGGCCAGCAGGGCCGCCTCGTTGACGAGGTTCATGAGATCGGCGCCCGAGAAGCCGGGGGTGCCGCGGGCGATGATCTTCAGGTCCACGTCGGGCGCCAGCGGCACCTTGCGGACATGGACGCGCAGGATCTTCTCGCGGCCGACCACGTCCGGGTTCGGGACGACGATCTGGCGGTCGAAGCGGCCCGGGCGCAGAAGCGCCGGGTCGAGCACGTCGGGGCGGTTGGTGGCCGCGATGATGATCACGCCCTCGTTGGCCTCGAATCCGTCCATCTCCACCAGGAGCTGGTTGAGGGTCTGCTCGCGCTCGTCGTTGCCGCCGCCGAGGCCGGCGCCGCGATGGCGGCCGACCGCGTCGATCTCGTCGATGAAGATGATGCAGGGGGCGTTCTTCTTCGCCTGCTCGAACATGTCGCGGACACGGGAGGCGCCGACGCCCACGAACATCTCGACGAAGTCGGAGCCCGAGATGGTGAAGAACGGCACGTTGGCCTCGCCCGCGACCGCCCGGGCGGTCAGGGTCTTACCGGTGCCGGGAGGGCCGACGAGCAGCACGCCGCGGGGGATCCGGCCGCCCAGGCGCTGGAACTTCTGCGGGTCGCGCAGGAACTCCACCACCTCCTGCAGGTCTTCCTTGGCCTCGTCGATGCCCGCCACGTCGTCGAAGGTGACGCGGCCATGCGCCTCGGTCAGGAGCTTCGCCTTGGACTTGCCGATGGACATCAGCCCGCCACCGCCCTGCTTGTTCATGGCGTTACGGGACATCCAGAGCACGAGACCGATCATCAGGGCAAAAGGCAGCAGTGACAGCAGCAGGCCGCCGAGCAGGCTCGGCTGCGGCGGCGGCTCGGCCTTGATGACGACACCCTTCTGCTGGAGTTGCGCGATCAGACCGGCGCCTTGCGGGACATAGGTCGTGACACGGCTGCCTGTCGAGCGTTCGGCAATGACTTCCTGCCCCTGGATGGTGGCCGAGCGGATCTCGCCCTGGTCGACGGCCGTAACAAAGGCGGAGTAGGGCAATTGTTCAGACTGAGGTGCCGACGTGTTCTGGAAGTAGAAAAGCGACAGCAAGGTCACAGCCGCAGCCACTATCGCAAGATTGCGGAAGTTTGGCGCAGCATTCGGGTTGTTCATTGCAATGCTTTCTGAACGATAGTGAGGCAGGTTGATGCGCACCCGTCAGGTGTGCGTGTCATCGCTGTTAGCGGTTTGGTACTGGATGCGCCTTGTCCAAGTGATAGCGTAGCAGATCCATGTTCCGCAGGTTCGAACGGTAGAACACGTCGCCGACCCAACCCACGAGCGGGATGGCACTGATCACGAAGTCGACACCGACATTGCCCACCATGCGCAGGAGCGTCGACATGGGCACCCCCAGGCGGCGCGCTTCCCAGATCAGATAAGCCGACATGCCTTTCGATGTGAGTGTGCCGACGCCCGGGATCAGGTTCAGCAGCGCATCGGCGCCGAAGCGGATGTTGGTTCCTGGCACGCGAACCGCGCTGTCGAGGAGCCGCGCGAGCGCGTCGAGGCGTGCGCGGGTTTCGGCCACACGGAGCGATGTGTCGGTGAAAGGGGAGGTATATGAGTAAGACGTCACAGTCTTCTCCCAGATGCGGAGCCGTTCTAATGCTCCTCAGGTGAGAGAGTCCGACATCGCAGCCTGACGAAGACTGCCAGAGGGGCCCGGACCCCGGTAAAGATAACGTGGGGGTGGAAAGCCCTGGATTCAAGTTCGGGCTACCAGCCTTGGAGCCTGGGATAGATTATCATTCGCGGAGGCCTATGACCGTGTAATCGGCATCGATGACACTACCCTTCGACCGCTGCTGCGCTTGGCGCAGCCTGCGGCAGAGGAAAAAGGACAATGCGATGCCGCCGGCGATCATCAGAGGCAGGACAACAAACAATCCAACGAGCGTGATGGCGAGAAGAGCCAGCGCAGCCGTAATCAACACGGCAAATCGGAGCATCGTGCTCCATGCCCAGCCTATGCCAGCCCTGTTGGAGTGCGACGCGTCGACTATTCGCATGATTGTCCCCGTTGCAACGCAACGCTGCCCGAGCGGCTTTCGATTAGTTTCACGTCTGGTATACGAAGCAACTCAGTAGTTTAATCCGGCTCACTGTACAGAAAGGTAGCATCCAGCCTGATGCGACTGGGAATTGTGCGTTAAGCTGAAGCGTGTGACTACCGAGGGGTACGGGCGAAACTGTCAGAGGGCCTCTGAGTGCTTTGGAGGACCGGCGAAGGTTCCATGATCTTTGTTCAGCGCAATTTGTTTGTAGCCGCAGAGTCAAAATATCCCAACCCGTAGATATGAAGTATCATACCAAATGCTATGAGTCTTCCATCCATCCCAGCTGCAGCGGACACTTTATGGCGAGTTGTTGCTAAGCGGCAGCTCGGACTACTCTCAGAACAACGATCACGGCGATCCATGCTCGCTGCTCATCTTCATCGGGAACGCAACGGGTCAACTGATGCAGTTACGTTTTGTACGATGTAAAAGCTCGTTTGACTTTATTCGACAGCGATCACCTTGAGAGCCCGCCTGACAGCGACACGGGCTGCCTCAACGTGACCGGCGGCCAGCAGTTCGTCGACAATTCTGAGCGCCATGACAGCATCGGGCCGCTGGGCCGCGTCCGAAAGGAGTGCAGTCGCGCCGTAGGCCCCTGCAGGGTTGGCAAGATCGTCGCTCTGGCCCGTCAGATACGACGGGCTACACTTGAGCACGGTAGCCAAGCTCGCCACCGCATCCTCACCTGGATGTTGGGAGCGACCGGTAATGATGTCCTGAATGAATCCCGCCTCCAGACCCGCTTCGAGAGAGGCGCGACGCCATGAGATCTTGAGCGCAGAAACCCGTTCTCCGATGCGCTCTTTGAGGATCGCGTTCACACTGGGCTCCTTGGGGGCAGACGTGACAAAAAGGCGGGAGGCGGTCCATCGACGCTCTTCCCACCTCCCTTTTGGCTTTAGCTATCGTTGACCGAGCATGGTTAATAGAAGACTAATCCGCTGGCTGATGAGGTCTCCATAACGTCAACGGACCTTATCAATCATAGACAGTCCACTAATATTTCAATTCGATCAGCCGGCGAGGGTGGCTCACATCGCTCCCGCCGCGACAAGGATCGCTTCGATCTCCCTGTAGCCGCCGCGACTGCGCACGTGCTGCAGCGGCTTTATGCCATCTCGATCCGCCAAGTTGATGTCGGCACCTGCCTTCACCAAAAGGTCGACGATCTGCTGATGACATTCGCCCCCGTCACCCAGAATGATGGCCTCCAGCAAAGCCGTCCACCCGAGATTGTTGACGTGGTCCAGATCGACGCCCGCCTCGATCAAAGTGCGGACAGTGTCGACATGGCCACGCTCCGCGACTGGGATGAGAGCAGTGCCGCCATAGCGATTGGTGCTCTTGAGATCCGCGCCGTGCGCGAGTGTCATCTTCAGGATCTCGAGATAACCCCGCGCCGCGGCATCGAGATAGGGGCTGTCATTGATCCGATCCTTTGCATTGACATTGGCACCGGCCTCAATCAGCACCCTCGCAACCTCGATCCTGTTGCCGTGGGTTGCGATGAGCAACGCCGTGCGTCCGGCTTCATCTCTCGCATCGATGTCGGCGCCGCGGGACAGAAGGGTTCGAATCTGTGCCGCATCGACATCGTTGTCTGTGACAGCGTCCAATACGTCTTTCCCGCTCGTTAATTGTCCAACGGCTGTCATCGAATGGCCCATTATGCCGAGTGCCGCAAGTATCGAGATGGCGAGACTTCTTCGCATAATCCGAACTCCTTGCAGGAGCAGTGAGCGTCTCGGCCGAAGGTTGTTACCTCAGGCACGCTCAACAGCACCGTAGACTAAACGTCCCTTGTGGAACGTTGCCCGCCGCGGTGCGCGCCGTGCGACGGCCTCGGCCGAACAGCTAGCATCAACCAGAACGAACTCAGCCGTGTCACCTGTTTTCGGCCAAGCTACGTTCCCATCATCGCTCAGCGGAAGCACATCGCCGGTGGCGATCGCAAGGGCGCGCGACAGACGGAACTCGTCGCTTCCACCGTAGAGCTGGGCGCACAGGTTGGCCTTCTCCAGCATGTCACCGCTACCGAACGGTGACCAATGATCGATCACGCTGTCCGTGCCGGTCATGATCTTGACACCCCTGGCACGCAGCTGCGGCAGCGGCATTGTCCTCTGTCCAATCGGCACTGTCGACACCACGGTTACGCCCTGTGTGGCCATGCGCCCAGCCATCTCGTTCAGCTCCTCGGGGCGCAGAGTGGAGAGAGCGAAGGCGTGGCTGAGCGTCAGCCTGTTACGCAGCGCCGGGGTCTTCTCGATGGTTGCGATCATGTAGTTAAGAGCCGCCACACCGGCTGGGTTGGCTTCATGAATATGGATGTCGACGCCTTTATTGTGGTCGATCGCGATCTGGAACATCGCATCCAGTGATGCTTCCATGGCACCGTCGACATTGGTGGGATCCAAGCCGCCAACGTAGTGCACGCCCATGCTCATCGCTTCACGCATCAGCCCATCCACCTTGGAGTGCAACAGGCCGTGCTGCGGGAAGGCGACGATCTCGCATTCAAAGCTGTCACGATAATTCGCCAGCGCAAGCTGCAGATGCTCCAGGCTTTTCAATCCGCTCACTGGATCGATGTTGCAGTGACTGCGCGCTATCGAGCTGCCTTGCGAGAGGAGGAGGTCAATCAGCTTTTCCGCACGCGTCTGCGAGGTCGGCAGCAGCTTCGGAAGAAGCACTTCCTCCCGCGCAATCATGTCCATGATGGTCTTGCCTTGACGGGGAAGGGGAGCCTGCCACGGGCCGCCATAGAAGGTCTTGTCCAGGTGGATGTGCATGTCGCGGAACGCAGGCAGAAGCAGCTTACCCTGCGCCTTGTAGCGCGGCAGGGCTGCGTCCAGTGCGGCACCCGCATCGTGCACCGCTTTGATGCGACCATCCTGGATTTCCAGCGTATGAATTCCGGTCCGGGTGCCGACCACCACCTCACCCTCGTGCTCGAAGCCTTCCTCGAGGCGCACGTCACTCAAATAGTAGTGACTGTCGGTAACAGCGGTGATGTGCTGACGGGACTGATCCGTACTGGCGGTAGCATCGGCGGCCCCGCTCTGCGTGCCGCTCAAGCCTAGTATTGCGGACGCGGTTGCCAGCCCGCCGGAATGACGAAGGAAGGCTCTACGGCTTTGGTGATTTGCACTTTGCACGGGTCGCTCCTGTGTGCCTATCGCTGAGGTGTAATGGGCGGCACTTGGGCCTATGTCAGCTGCCGGTTTCGGCTTGGCCGTTATAAGGCTGTCGATCGTCGCACCGCCCACGAGGAGATCCGCTCACACCGCCAAGCACTCCTTACTGCAATGTCGGGAGAATAGTGCCAGCTTACTCCATCTGGAAATTAAATGTTCAGATGGAGATTATTGGTTTATTGAATAGTGATTGCAGTGATCCAGCGAGTCGCTGATGCTCGACCCACGCCTGCTGCGGACCTTTATCGCAATCACCGAAGCCGGAGGCTTTACCCGGGCAGCTGAGCGCCTGCACATGACCCAGTCGACCTTAAGTCAGCAGCTCGCCCGGCTCGAGGAAGCCGTTGGGCAGACCTTGGTGGATCGGGACGCACGCCCCATTCGCCCCTCCGCCGCAGGCGAACGCCTCCTTGGATATGCCCGTCGGATCATGGCGCTCCAGAGCGAGGCGACGGCGGCACTGGGCAATCCGGCCGGCACAACGCCCATTCATATCGGGCTTCCGGAAGATGTCTTCAGCCGTCCCATGGCCCGACTTTTCGGCGAGTTCTCCAAGCGCCACCAAGAGATCCGTCTCGACGTCAGCGCCGGGCTGAGCCGCGACTTGACCCGGCGCTACCGTGGCGGCGAGTTCGACATCGTTGTCGTCAAGGAGCCGGCACCCAGCAACGATTGCCGGGCAAGCTTCCCCGAAGCCACAGGCTGGTTCGAGAGCAAGGATGCTCCTGATGCTTGGCCGGACCCTGTCCCCCTCGTAACCTTCCCTCTTGGTGGCCTGTACCGTGAGACCATGTTCGACCGCATCGAGCGTGAGCGCCGCCATTGGTACATCGCCTTTTCTGGCAGCAGCCTCAACAACGTGCTCGTCGCCGTCGAGGGCGGCCTTGGCATAACGCTTCTCCCGGTTGCCGCGACGCTCGGGCGCCACGTCAGGCCTTATGCGCAATTCGGCGAAGAGGCCCCGATCATGGTTTCCATCTATGCCTGGGAGAGCACCGGCTTCATCGCGGAATTGGTACAACAGATCGGCGTTGCCTTGTCGGAACGGTACTGTCAACTTGGCGCGAAGTCGGCGCAGCTGGCGCCGACATAGCCATCATGTCAGCCCAAATCAGCCGACGAGGGCAGTACCAGTCGCATCGCGCCACGTAGTGAAGGCGCGATCCCGCGCAGTCCGGTACTCACTGGCGGAAAGACGGTGACGGCGGAGCTGGAAATGATTGTGGATCGGGGTGTGGGTGGCGAGAAACTGCTGAGCCTGCCGGACTGACTTGAACCGCCGCATGTGGCGCTCCGGCCGTCGGGTGGATTGGTGCGAGACCTCACAGCGGTTGTTCAGGTATCGGCTCCGACGGTGTTCGACGCCCGGCAGGATCTCACGTTTTGCTGCCCCATAGGATCCGAGTTTATCCGTCACGATCACTCGTGGCACGTAGCACAAGCCCTTCAGCAGCTTGCGGAAGAACCGCATGGCCGCCTTCTTGTTGCGGCGGCTCTGGACCAGCACGTCGAGCACATTGCCGTGCTGATCAACGGCTCGCCAGAGGTAGTGCAGCTTGCCGCGGATGCGCACGAACACCTCATCCAAGAACCATTTGTCGTCGGGCTTCGGTCGGCGCCGCTTGAGACTGTTGGCGTAGGTCCGCCCGAAGCGCAGGCTCCACTCGCGGATCGTCTCGTAGCTGACCACGACCCCTCGCGCCGCGAGGATCAGCTCAACCTCCCGCAAACTCAGGCTGAAGCAGTGATACAACCAGACGGCCTGATTGATGATCTCGGCCGGGAAGCGGTAGCCGCGGTAAGGACTGGACGTTGTGCTCATGTCCGAGACCCTGCCATAGGCCCCGGATCTTGCCAACTTGACAGTACCCAATTGCGCCAGTTCCTCTGGACCGGATCAAGCGCTTGAACTGACGGTCGGATCCTGCACCAGACGGCCGTTCTCGGACGAGATCCCAAGGACTCCTCTTCGGTGGTGCGAGCGGGCCTGTCGATTGCATTGGCAGGATCCAACATGATCCCGGCCAGGAGGATTGGCCATGACTTTCCAGATTGATCCGCTGATTGCCCTGGGTGTTGTCCTGGCGACCGCGACGACCGATGCGGCCTACGTGTTCTTCAACGCAGCCGTGATAGCCCGGCATCGAGTCAGAGCAGCGAACTGGAGCGCCATCTGGTACCTGCTCTCGGCGTTCGCGGTGATCAGCTATACTGAGCAGGCGGTCTACGTCGCCTTCGCAGCCCTTGGCTCCTGGATTGGCGCCTTCGCCTCAGTGACCTGGCTGGCGCGGATTCCGCGAATGAAAGCCTGATCGGATGAGCCAGCCACCCAGCGATCTGCGTATTTGAGATCGCCATCCTGGGCCAGTGCCCCAGCCGGCAGGGCATAGCGCGAGGCGGGAACATGCCGGGCCTGAGCGATGCCATCAGGCCAGCGATGCAATAATCGCGACTGGCAGGCGCGGCTTCGGTGAACCCCAAACATAGGGCTTGGGCCTGCTCAAGCTGTACGGGCTTACAAGGGCATGGTGGCGACGTAGATGGCCAGCATCAGCAGGACGCACACGCCCGCGGATCCAGCCAGCCATGGGGCAAGCCGATTACGGAAATGCTCTTCCAGACGACGTTGGTGCTTGCGACGGGACATCTTCTCCTCCCGATGGAATAGCGCAAGGTGACGTGTCAGCCGGATCATACCCTGTTGCGGCCGATGCCACGACCCGAAACTGGCCGAGCCGAAAGGTGCCTGGAACCGATAGGAATTGCCGCATTTCCGGACGGAATGCCGGATCTAATCCCTGCTGGCGCTGAGGGCAGACCTGGGAGCAGTCCGATGGAAACCCGCATTGATGAGATCGGTGACCGCATCTACCGCCTCTCGACCTACGTGCCCGACATCGTGCCGCCAGCCGGCTTCACCTTCAATCAGTTCCTCATCCTCGGCGACGAGCCGATGCTCTTCCACGCCGGCTTCCGGCGCATGTTCCCGCTGGTGTCGGAAGCGGTGTCCCGGCTCATGCCGGTGGAGGGTCTGCGCTGGATCACCTTCGGCCACTACGAGGCCGACGAGTGCGGCGCCATGAACGAATGGCTGGCTGTCGCCCCCAACTCTCAGGTCGCACACGGAATGACAGGCTGCCTCGTGTCGTTGAACGACATGGCCGATCGGCCGCCGCGGGTGCTGTCGAATGGCGAGGTGATCGACATCGGTGGCAAGCAGATCCGCTACATTGACACACCCCATGTGCCGCACGGCTGGGATGCCGGAGTAATCTACGAGGAGACAACCAGAACGCTGTTCTGTGGTGATCTCTTCACGCATCTCGGCAACGGTCCCGCAGTCACCAAGAGCGACATCGTGGGTCCGGCACTCGCGGCGGAAGACATCTTCTACGACACGAGCCTTGGCCCGAGCATTGCGCCGACGGTTCGCCGACTGGCGGATCTGGCCCCACGCACCCTGGCCCTGATGCACGGTTCTTCGTATGTCGGAGATAACATTGCGGCGTTGCACGATCTGGCCAGTGCCTACGATCGGCGCCTGCGGGCCACCATGGCCGACATCCCGGCTTGATGCGTCCGCCAGCGAGGTAACACCTGATTGCAGTCGTATCCTGCTGGCGCTGCTGCATCATCGTGGTGCTCAGGTGCGGTGTCGATCCGCTCTCCGCCTCCCGGGAAATCCAGGTCGCTTCCGGAGGAAGCCTTGTTCGTCACTCACCGCAAACGCCTCTAGCGGAGGAACCATGCCATGACACAAACAATCGCTCTCTCTCCCGAGACGATCCTCCAGCTTGGCAGCGCCTTCTGGGCCTCCAAGACGCTGCTCAGTGCTGTGGAGCTAGGGCTTTTCACGAAGCTCGCCGAGAATGGACCGATGGATGTGGCAGAGGTCCAAGACGCCTTGGGTTTGCACGAGCGCAGCACCCGCGACTTTCTGGACGCGCTGGTGGCGCTGGGCCTGCTCCAGCGGGGCCCAGACGGACGCTACACGAACACACCCGAAACTGACCTCTACCTCGACCGCCACAAACCCTCGTATGTCGGCGGCATTCTCGAGATGATGAACGGGCGGCTCTACCGGTTCTGGGGCAATCTCACCGAGGCGCTCAGAACCGGACTGCCGCAGAACGAAACCCGGCACGGGGAGCCCGACCTGTTCGCCGCGGTCTATGCGGAGCCCGCCCGCTTGGAGCTCTTCCTGGGTGCGATGACCGGCTTAAGCCTGCCAACCGCCCGTGCGATCGCAGGCGCTTTCCCCTGGAGCGAAGTTCGCACCTTTGCCGACATTGGCTGCGCTCAAGGCGGCCTGACCGTGGAGATTGCCCGCGCTCACCCTCACTTGAGGGGCATCGGCTTCGATCTGGCTGCTGTGCAGCCGGTGTTTGAGCGGTATGTGGCCCAGCAGGGTCTCGATGGACGCTTAACCTTCCAGACTGGCGACTTCTTCAAAGATCCGCTTCCGGGTGTCGATGTGCTGGTGATGGGCCACATCCTCCACGACTGGAGCCTCGAGGAAAAGAAGCTCCTTCTCCGGAAAGCCCACGAGGCACTGCGCAGCGACGGGGCGCTCATCGTTTACGACGCCATGATCGACGACGCACGGCGCGAGAATGCGTTCGGCCTGCTGATGAGCCTGAACATGCTGATCGAGACCCCGGCCGGCTTCGACTACACCGGTGCGGACTGTCGCACCTGGATGGAGGAGGCCGGCTTCCAGGACGTGCGGATCCAGCCACTGCAGGGCCCCTACTCGGCGGCCATCGGGCGGAAGTAGGGGCACACGAGGAGCCGCGGGCCGGCTTGTGATCAATCCACAGCCCATCACACGGTCGGGTCCCAAACCCCGTCGACGGCAACTGCCTCCTCGTCACCCGGCCACGGCGGCATGGTGGTTCCCACCGCCTCCAGGGGTTCGGGCGAAAGCGAGCGAAACTGGAAGTGGGCTCCAACCGGGACCGTGATGGCGACCCCAAGCTCGACATCGACGATCTCTTCCCGGTCATGCCAGCGGCGCCACATCTGCCCCTAGCCGGAGACGAAGTACCAGACCTCCTCGACGCTCCGGTGTGTCATGGCTTTCGAGACCGCCTGCAGCGGCAGCGTGAAATGCGCCAGGCTGCCCCGGCTCGTGCTGCACAGGACCCGCACCTCGGACCCATCGGGAGCGAGCGCATCCGGAAGCGTGCCGAGCCGGCGGGTCGCAAATGACATGGGCCATCCTCCTGCACCCGATGAATGGAGGTTACCACATCGGATTGGGCGACGTGCTGTGATGCTCCAGGGAATATAAGAAAATCAGAGCAATAATGTTGCGCGTGACCTGGGTCTCATTGCCCTGTCGTTGATGGACTTGATCATAGCCCAGCGAAGGAGAATCTCTCACTGGCTGCCCCAAGGATCATCCTTATGCTCGCTGAATTGCGAACGTCTCTTCCAGCATGACCCAGCCGCGCAGCTTCTGCATTGTTGCGTTCCCGCAACGAACTTTGAGAGCAGTGGCGGTGGATCGTGGCACATCCAGAAGCTTGGCTTTCATACCTGAAGCGTTGCCGCAATAATGCCTCTGGACGAAGCGTGCTGACCGAAGCACCATTGCTCCTCGACAGCTGTATCCCGGGGGTGAGATGACCAGTCCAAGCGGTCAGAAGGTGCAGAGGCGCCTCGCAGCAATTCTCGCGGCTGACATAGCAGGCTTCTCCGCTCTCATGGGCCAAGATGAGGAAGGCACCCTCGCCAGGATCAAGAAACTTCGTCAGAAGGTCATTGAGCCGACGGTGAGGGATCATCAGGGGCGCGTGGTAAAAACAACCGGCGACGGCTTCCTGGTTGAGTTCTCAAGTCCTGTGGAGGCGGTTCGTTGTGCTGTGGAAGTTCAGGCGGCTCTCGCTTCTGAGGCCGCCGATGGTGGTGCTCCGGCCCTTCAACTCCGCATCGGCATCAATCTCGGAGACATCATCATCGAAAGCGATGGCGATATCTACGGTGATGGAGTGAATGTGGCAGCACGCCTGGAGCATCTGGCTGAGCCCGGGGGCCTTTGCGTCTCTGGCAAAGTCTACGACGAGGTCAGAGATAAACTGCCGTACTCTTTTGAGGATCAGGGTGAGCAACAGGTCAAGAACATAGCACGAGCTGTGAGGATCTTCAGGCTCTCGGCCGTGACTAACGTGACTAAGATGGCGCCATTGCCTGGAGCGATCTCAGGCCGGCCGCTCACACTGCCAGACCAGCCATCCATCGCGGTATTGCCCTTCAACAACATGAGCGGCGATCCACAGCAGGAATTCTTCGCGGATGGGATGGCCGAGGACATCATTACCGCACTTTCGCGTCTGCGCTGGCTGCTCGTTATCTCGCGCAACTCCACCTTCGTCTACAAGGGCAAGGCAATCGACGTCCGTCAGGTCGCCCGCGAGCTTGGTGTCCGATATATCCTTGAAGGCAGTGTAAGAGCGTCTGGCAGTCGCATTCGCATCACAGGGCAGCTCATCGATGCCGCAAACGGAAAGCATATTTGGGCAGAGCGCTACGACAGGCTGCTGGAAGATGTCTTCGCCGTCCAGGATGAGATCACCGGGAATGTTGTAGCTGCAATCGAACCTCATCTCTATGCCGAGGAGGGTTACAGAGCCCAGAACAAGCCGCCTGAAAGTGTCAATACCTGGGGCCTGGTCGTGTCAGCCCTCACCTTGATCAACAAGGCTCAAAGCAAATCGAACGAAGAGGCGCAGATCCTTCTTCGACGCGCCATCACTCGTGAGCCGAGTTATGCGAGAGCTTACGCTATTCTCAGTTGGGCAGTATGGTGGGAAACCTTCTGCTACTGGCGTCCAAGGGAGGAAGGCTTTCGGGAGATGACCGATCTTGCCAAGCGTGCTTTAGCCATTGATCCGAGCGAGCCTTGGGCCATGATGAGCTATGGCTTCAGCTTGAGCACGATGGGTCACCACGATCGCGCTTTGGAGCAGATGAAGGGGGCTCTCGAGATCAATCCGAGCTGGGCGCTTGGACGAACCATGTATGGCGTGGCCCTTCTCAGGGCTGGCTCCTTTGCCGAGGCAGTCAACGAGACAGGAAAGGCCGTACGGATGAGTCCGTTGGATACGTTTGCCGGGATCTACGTGGCATTCCATGGCCTGACCCTGCTCGGAGACCGCCGCTTCTCGGAAGCTCTGTCTTTCCTGCGCCGTTCGGTCGTGGCTTTCCCGGAATTCCCGGGACATCACAACGCGCTGATCAGCTGCTGTGGGCATCTAGGCCTTGTCGAGGAGGCACAGGCACATATCCAGCAACGTAACCAGATTGGCCCCCCAATCACCGTAAGTCGCCTCCGCGCGAATCTGGGGGCTTATGCTCACTGCGAGCTGTTTATTGAAGGTTTGAAAAAGGCTGGAGTGCCGGAATGACGATAGAATCTACCGGGCTCTGTCGCGCTGACCTGTCAAGCCACAGGATGTAGTGCCCTGACCGGGTTGGTCAGTCCAAAGGCCCGTCCGGCAATCAGCCGAGCCGTGACACCAGGCTCACCGAATACCCGGAGGTCCTCCGCGCCATGATGGATGAAGTCCGGCTCCATTTCCTTCTGGGCATCCGGCAGAGCCACCCAGGCTTGGATGCCGTGCACCCGCCCGCCGCTCTGCCGGATGGGGCCGTCGAACCGCTCGGAGTGGCTGATGCCGCTGCCGGCCGTCATCCAGTTCACGGCGCCGGGCCGGATGGCCTGCTGCGCCCCCGTGCTGTCCCAGTGCATGATCTCGCCATTGAACAGGTAGGTGACGGTTGAGAGGCCGATGTGGGGGCGCGGGCGCATGTCGGTCGTCCGAGGTACATGGGGCGGCAGATCTACGGGGCCCATATGGTCGAAGAAGATAACCGGCCCCGACCATGCGCCGCCGCATGAACGGCAGCACCCGACCAACCTCGAAGCCGCCGAGATCCTTGCGCCTTGCGCCAATCACCAGATCCAGCATCAGACCCTCCACGCCAGGCCTAAACTGCAGCCGCGTCGGGATGGTTGGCCCTCAGGAGGACTAAAATGTGGCCTGAAGACGCGACGGGATCATTGAAACGAATAGGTGAGCGCCCATACCTCTTGACCTGACGCTTGGAGCTGTTTGGGTCCAGCCACGAGACGGCCCATGCGTCTTCCTCAATCCAGGGCTACGATGGAGCTGATCCTATGACGAACGATCACCCACACGGGACCAGGCCAGGACAGCATCCGTTTCGTGCCGTGCTGTGGGATATCGATGGCACCCTGCTCCTGAGCGAGGACATGCACTTTCGTGCCCTTCGCCATGCCCTGGCAACCGAGGGGGTGGAGGTGCCCGATGAGTTTCATCATGAGATCGTCGGCCAGGCCGCGAAGGTCGTCTACGAGAAGTGCCGGCAGACCTTCGGCTTGTCGATGAGCTTCGATCAGTGGCGCCGGCTCAAATACAGCTACTACACCGCCCATGCAGCAGAGATCGCAGCGCGTCCCGGCGCACCGGAGGCCTGGCGGTTGTTCGAGCAGGCGGGGCTCCGACAGGCCCTTGTGTCGAATTCCGACCGGATCGTGGTGAACGCTAATATCCGGGTACTCGGCTTGGAAACGCCCGGGTTCGTTTCGGTATCGATCAATGACGTGGTGCGCGGCAAGCCCGACCCTGAGCCTTATGAGCGGGCGGCGACGCTTCTCGGGCTTAAGCCGCAGCAGTGTATTGCCATCGAAGACAGTCCGACCGGAGCCCAGGCCGCCCTTAAGGCTGGAACCCACATTATCGCTTGGCCGGAGGATCTGACACTGGAGTTCCCGCCACGAATCCAGCCGATCACGGATTTGGAACCGGCGCTCAAGGACCTTCTCCGATATTCGGCTTGAACGGGACTGCACACGATGATCCCGGCGGGCACGCACGGGTGAAGCGATGGTCTGCCCCTGCGTGGCGCTGAGGCGATGCAAGTTCATCACCTTACTGGAAGTGGTAAAGCGTACCCTGTTCCGGGATCATGAACTGAACACCGAGATCGTTGCCAGCCTCCAGCTCTTGGCGGATCGCCTCCTGAGGCTGCTCAATGGTCAATGAGTATTTGATGTGGCTCACGACAACCGGCAGTCCTTTCAGGGCATTGCCCCCCGCCTTCTGATCCAGAGCCCGAAGCGTCTTGTGGACCCATTTCGGCGTCAGATGTCCGAACAGGAGATTGTCGGGCCGGTCGCTGGTGTACGACGCTTCCAGAATGATGGCCTTCAGTATCCGCTGCCTGACCTTGTCGGCGGTCGCCGTCCAGATCTCCTGCATGTTGGAAGCCTTCTGGACCTCGTCAGGGCCTGTATCGCCAAAGCACAGGACGGCGTCGTCTCCACTTTCGATGAGGAAGGCAGTGGATTCGGCTCCCCCATGGTTGAGCGGGAAGGCCGTGACGGTCATCCTGGTTCCGGTCAGCTCTTTGGCCTCCCCAGGCTTTAGATCCTCGAGGCGATACTTCTTCAGCTGCGGCGGCTGGCCACGGTCGAGCATGTTGGGCCAAGCCTTCCAGTTAAAGTAGGTCTGTTCAATCTCCGCACTCACCGATGGCAGGCCATAGATGGTCTTGTTGCTGTCATCGGGTGAAGCGATCACCAGCCCCTGCACGTGGTCGAGGTGAGCATGGCTGATCAGGTAGCCTTTGATCTCGCTTTTCAACACGTGCCCGATGACGCTGTCGCTCGAACCGTCAGGCACTTTGACGTCTCTGAAGACGCCCTTGTCCTGAGCGACCTTCAACCCGTTGATCAGACTGCCGGCATCACAGGCGATGGCGTTGCGGTCCCCGTGTGGCCGAATGAGGTAGGAACTGAGATTGCCGTCTTGAATGCCGCCCAAAGCGCCGAGAACAATCACATCGAAGCCTTGCCCCGACAGGGCAATAGTAGGCATCAGGAACATTGACATTGAAACAAGTGATACGATTAGCCTCATGAAGGTTCCGCCACTTTCAGATGGACGTTCACATGGGTAATGCTGGCACAGGCATGGGATGAAAGCCAACCGTCATCCTTGCGCTATTGCCACCTAAATGGACAAGGCTGACAGGAACAGGATGTACTCGAATGCTTTCAACAGGGCAGTTCGGCATGGTAAAACTGCATCAATGTGGCGTTGCTGATGGCGGGTGGTAAAGAAGGGAAAGTTTTATGAATCGTTCGATCCCTCTCGTCGGCTGGGCTCTATCGACCGCGCTGTTTTTGGTAGGCACCGCCCATGGAGCGGTGGCCCAAGGTCATAAACCTGTTCATTACACCTGTGCCGATGGCACAAAGCTTCAGGCCATGTTCTCTCCCCCAAGCACCGCACCGGGATCAGTGAAGCTCGTCTATGCCGGATCCTCAGCTGAGACGACGCTCCCGCAGGCTCTGTCTGCGGACGGAGGCCGGTATATGCAGGGCGAGGTCGAGTTCTGGATCAAAGGGAAGGGGGCCACTCTGACCCGAGCGGGTAAAGCGACAACATGCAGAGCCAGCAGTTAGGCTATGCCTACCGAGCAGCCTGCTGAAGGTCTAAGAGTGCGCAGTGAGCGGACCTTTACAAACCCACGCTTGAAGGCTGCCTCGGACACACTGGAGACTTCCTGCAGAGCGGGATCATCGGCTCAGAGGCTCCGTCGCAAACCGTTCAGTAACTCGGTTCTGTCTATCCCTCCGGCAAGCTCCGGAGGTTTAGATGTTCAAAGGCCGTCATTTCGATCGCTCAGTGATCCTGCTCTGCGTCCGGTGGTATCTGGCCTACAATCTCAGCCTTCGAAACTTGGAAGAGATGATGGCCGAGCGTGGCATCACTGTCGATCACGCGACCATCCATCGCTGGACCGTGCATTACGCGCCACTGCTGCTGGAGCGCTTCAACCAGCGGAAGCGCGCCGTCACGGGGAGGTGGCACATCGATGAAACCTATATCAAGGTCCGAGGACGGTGGATGTACTTGTACCGGGCCATCGACAGCAACGAGGACACGGTGGAGTTCTGGTTCAGCGAACGGCGAAACCCCACAGCCGCCAAGCGGTTCCTGCGCAAGGCGCTGAAGCGGCATGGCCGACCCGAGCGGATCGTCATCGATGGCAGCCCGACCAACAAAGAAGCGATCCTGTTGTGTGATGCAGAGAGCCGCCTGCAGGATTGCTCAAGGCGCCGGCTCAACCCGATCCGCATCCGGCAGAGCCGCTACTTGAATAACCGGATTGAGCAGGATCATCGCGCAATCAAGCGCCGGGTCCGACCCATGCTCGGGTTCCAATCCGCGGCCACGGCCCGTGTGATCCTTGGCGGCATCGAGACGGTGCACATGATGCGCAAGCAGCAGGCGAAGTATGCCTACAATCGGCAGCTATCACTCTCAGAGCAGTTTGACATGCTCGCCGCATGAGCGTGTCATGAAGACCTGCTTCTCTCCCGCCCCTGCTCCGGATTTGCGGCGGAACCCTCCACCGTCGACCGTTCCCGATGCACCTGGTTCTGGAAGGTCCCTGCCACGTCAAGCCTTGTCGAGGGGCCGGCGCGTCTCCGGCTCGACGACGACGCTGGGCGGCACGGCCTCCGATCCCGTCTCGACCAGACGCTGCAGGTCACCCCGCGACACGGCATCAGCGGTTGCGGCTGGAGTGCGGCGCTGAATCCCATAGGTCACCGGCGGCCGCACCGTATCGGCGGTGGCCGCTTTCTCATCCTGGACCTCGGAGAGCGCCGTTGGAGCAATCAGGCCAAGGCCAACCGCGTGCTCGGCCATCGCCAGGCTGTCGGCCGCCAGGACGAGGCTGCTGCCTGCCCCCGCTACCACCTTGGCGAGATCCTCGATCTCCCTGATCCTCTTGGGATCCCGGGAGACATTGCGGATGTAGACCGCCAGCACCCGGCCGGGATGCTCGTCAACGATCTGGCGGTAGATCTCAGGATCATGCTGCCCGCTGTCGCCGATCAGCACGAAAGGCAGATCACGGTAGAGCGCCAGCATGTTGTGGATCAGCTCACGCTTGTGGTCCTCGGCCTTGCGGGGCAGCGGGCTGGTCCACGAGACACCCCATTCGCGCAGGAACAGGATTGGGCCAACGGGAATTCCATGCCGGTCAAAGAATTCCTCCAATACCTCATAGATGCCCCAAGGCGCCCGTGAGACATAGAGCATGGGGTTCTGCTGATGGCCTGAGGTGCCGGCGTGCAGGGCCCGGTACAAGGCGCCGACCCCAGGAAAAGCCACTCGGCTCTTGGCATCTTCGACGAACAGGCGCCAGAGCATCCTGAGCTTGTTGGCGACCCCGGTGTACATGACGGTGTCATCGATGTCACTGATGACCACGTACCGGCAGCTGGCCGGCGGGATGAAGATCTGCGCTTGCGCCTGAACTGTCTGGGGCTGCTCCAGAGCTAGATCCATCGTGTGCCACAAACGATCATCTGGTAGCGACAGGGCAGGGGAGAGATGAACCCGAAAATAGCCATCCTGGTCGGTGGTGAAGGGTACCTCCGCGCCGTAGAACCGGGCTGTCCCGGCGGCATTGGGAACGGCGCGGCGGGCGATGCGTCGGCCGATATCGCGCAGATCAGCGAGGAGGGGGGCTCGTCGGGTCTCTGAGGAAGGTTTCGACTGGCGGAACACCCGGCCGATCAGGAACACCTCAGTGGGGGAACCATACCCACGGTAGGGCTGGAGGACCACCCCGCTCTCGCCTTGCGCCTCACGCACAGGCCGAGCGATGAGGCCCGAGATTCGGGTAAGTGCCCTCAACCAGGGTTTCGCCGTGCCCATGCCGCTCATGGCGTTCGCTTTGTTCCTCTGTCTTGTCTCCCAATGAGGCAGAGCCCGGGAAAGATCCTTGGTCGGGCATGTGCGCTGAGGAACAGCCGCCTTTGGATCGCTTGGGCTCAGGCAGGGAAGAACGTCTGCAACGCGACCGCGAGCCGACCTTCACACGGTCGCGCTTAAAGACCCAAATCGACCCGTTGCAGGCATTCATAATGTTTGATCGTTGGTCAGCAGGCCGCGAAGCGAAATCATTGAAGTGTCGTCCTGCGGTGTATCTCAGTTGCGTCTCGATCAACTTACTTGCTCACGGGCCGATCTGATGGCGACCGGGCTGTTCTCGTCTTCAACTTGCGCAGAACGGACTTGATGTGCTCCTTGACGGCAGCCTCGTCGATCTTCAACAGATCCGCAACGGCAGACGGGTTTTGGCCGGTCGCCAGATGCGTGATGATCTCGGTTTCCCTCGGCGACATGCCTGGGGAGGCAGGGCGTCGGTTCTCGTTCGCCGCCTCCGGCTGGGAGAACCGGGATGGACTGTACACGGCTTCGATGATGCTGCCGGATGGTTCCCTCCGGCGCCGAATGATCTTTGCGGTCATCGCGGCTGCCCCCTTGCAACGGATTAACCCTGCAAGCTGTTTAGCGGATCGGGCGGGGAAATACTTTGCAGTTTGCCTCAAGCTTTGCGCCGTTTATCTCACGCGCAGGATCAAAGGAGGTAGGACCCATCAGACCCGAAGATATTGGATCCACTCGGCCAGAATTGGCTGGCCAGATCCATTCGAGCCAGGCCGAAGATGCTTGATTGTCCGATGAGCCGAGGCGCCCTCAGCCCGCGCCTCCCGGGGCGACATATCGAACATTCCGCGGAACGTCCGGCTGAAGGCGGTTTCGTTGTTGAAGCCCCACGAGTAGGCGATATCCGCAATGGAGCGATGAGCATGGGCTGATGACGTGATCTCGCTGAAGCAGCGGAGCATCCGCCGTGCCCGGATGAACGCCGCCAATCCACCCAATGGCTCGAACATTCGGCCGAGTGTGGCCCTTGACAGGCGGAACTCGCGGCCGATGCTGTCCACCGTCAGCAATGGATCTGCCAGATTGTTGTCGATATAGCGCTTGATCGTCAGGATCAGTGCAGCGCGTTTGGCGATCGTTGTTGTCTCATGAGCGTCGGCCGCAGGGCCGAAACAGGCAGCGACAAGGCTAGCCGTCGCATTAGAGATACGAGCTCCATCCTCTGAACTGAGAGAGCCTGCCGCCTGATAGACGGTGCTCAGATAGGTGGCGAGCAGGTGGCCGAGAGAGGACTGACCTGAGAGCACAAGGCCATGCAGTCCGTCGGGATTCCTCACCAGAGGCTCCAATACCGATCGCGGGACCACGAGACTGAGGTTCTGAAAGGTCTCCGCCCGGGTATGCATTGTCCGGGACAGATCAAGGATGCTGAGGTCGCCAGGATGGACATGGACCGTTCGGCCCTCTGCATCTCCCGCGTAGCCGCCTACGGGATAAAGCTGCACGAGGTAATGATCGACACCGCTGCGCGCGATCGTCACCGGGGAGCGGCGGAACTCTTGCCCACTCGCTGCCACGCTTCCAAGGAGCAGCGGACCAAAGTGGTAACTGTCGATTTTGACCTGGAACGATGCGACGGCTTGTGTATCTGCGACCGCTACGTCAAACAGGGGCGAGACAATGTTGCGCCATATCCAGTATGCCTCCTCCGGCGCGGACACCAGGGATCCCTCGAAAGAAAAAGACGGCAGAATTGGCATAGATCGGAAGGCACCCCAGAGCTCGTTCTCATTCAGGGAAGAGCCTGGGGGAAGTCTAACGGAGCACTACTGAAAGTCGAGATCTTACCAAATTCAAGATGAACATCTTGTTACTTCGCCGCCTAACCTTTGCGCTCCCTCGGAAATATGTGGGAGGCCCGGAGCTGCCACTAACCGTTTGTTCTTCCCTTGCTTCGCTTTTCCAGATTAAGAAATGGCACCTGAGACAGATCCCCCAAGTGACCCAGCCTTCGCTGCGCCCTTGAGCCTTCTAAAGTCACAGATCAAACGTCGCCTAATACCCATCCAGAGAATTGCTGACCCGGATTTGCATTGATGTGGCTGGCATGATTCCCTGATGGCAGGGGGCGCAATTGCAGGAGACCACCATGGCCGGGCTCCCGATCCGTCAGGACTACCCTCCATCGGATTTGCGCCAGCGCGCCGCTCGCGAGAAGGACACCCGGGCCAGCCTGCGGCTGTTGGCGATCGCCAATGCGCTCGAGGGCATGACCCGAACGGAGGCCGCCCGGCTGGCCGGCATGGAGCGCCAGGCCCTGCACGATGCCATCCAGCGCTTCAATGCCGAGGGACCGGACGGTCTGCAGGACCGGCCCCGCTCCGGGCGCCCGGAGCAACTCAGCCCTGGGCAGCAGGCCGCCCTCAAGGCCCACATCCTGCACGGACCGGAGCCCGAGCGCGATGGGGTCAGCGCTTGGCGTCTGGTCGACCTGTGCGAGCATGTCGAACAAACCTATGGGGTCCGCTACAGCCAGTGGGGGCTCTCGTGCCTGCTCAAGCGGCTGAACCTGTCGCGGCAGAAGACCCGGCCCTCGCACCCGAAGGGCAGTCCGGCCGCACAAGCGGCGTTCAAAAAAGGAACTCCCGTCACGGCTGCAGGTCCTCGCAGCGATGCACCCTGAGGCGCGTCTTCAGCTCTGGTGCCAGGACGAGGCGCGCTTTGGCCAGAAGGGCCGGACCACGCGCGTCTGGTATGAGCGTGGCGTGCGTCCGCCCGGTGTGGTCGATCAGCGCTTCGAGAGCTTGTATCTGTTTGCCGCCTGTCGGCCCGGCACCGACGAGACCTTCGCGCTGGCTCTGCCGCGGGTGAATGCCGACGCGATGACGATCTTTCTGGAGCACTTCGCGCAGCAGCTCGAGCCCGGTGTGCACGCGGTGCTCGTGCTCGATCAGGCCGGTTGGCACGACGCCCGGGCCTTGCATGTGCCGGACACCATCACCCTTTTGCCGCTGCCGCCAGCATCACCCCAGCTGAACCCTGTGGAACGCGTCTGGCTCTACCCGCGCGAGCGCTATCTCTCGCACCGCGTGCTCGACGACTATGACGCGGTGCTGGAGGCCGTCTGCCGGGCCTGGAACCGGCTCCTCAACGAGACAGGCCGTCTCACAAGCCTGACGGCCTACCCGTACCTCATTGCGTCAGAAATTCCCTGACCGGGTATAATGGCACTACTCGGATGCAGACCCAAATTCTGCTCTCTCCAGGAACACCGGATTTCCCTGGAGACCGAGGAATCGGCAGAGGTTGACCCGCAGCAGACGATTTTCTTTGCCGCCGTCGCGGTGCATGACCTCGAATGACCGGTCTACGGCAGGGAAAGTTCGGGACGCTTGCGCTTTCTGCGCAAGCAGGTTAGAAACTGAACGATATGGTTCAGTATCTCAATCCACATCTCGATCTCTCGTTTGCGGCGCTGTCCGATGCGACACGCCGCGGGATCATCGATCAGCTTGGGCGAGCGGACGCGTCGATCACCAGTCTGGCGGAAACGTTCCAGATGACGCTGACCGGCATGAAGAAACACGTCCAGGTTCTCGAGCGGGCGGGGCTCGTCGTCACGCAGAAGGTCGGACGGGTGAGAACCTGCAAGCTCGGGACAAACGGCCTCAAGGCGGAGGCCGAGTGGATCGAGGCGCACCGCAAGCTCTTTGAGGCCCGCTTCGAAGCATTGGACGACATCATCAGCGAACTGAAACAGGAGGGAAGCGGTGAACCGGCAAGCTAGCAGCGTAGGTGGTGCCCAAAACCGCACGTCAGTCGAGCGCCGATGGGATCGCGAACTCGTCATCACGCGGATATTCGATGCGCCGCCGATCACGGTTTACAGGACGTGGAGCCAGCCGGAGCTGTTCCAGCGCTGGTGGATGCCAAAGTCGGTATCCGGCGTTTCGCTTCTATCATGCACGATGGACGTTCGTACCGGCGGCAAGTATCGGCTGGAATTCGGCACCGGCGGTTCGGACACCATGGCCTTCTACGGCAAGTATCTCGAGGTGGTACCGAACGAGCGCATCGTCTGGACCAACGACGAGGACGAAGAGGGCGCGGTCACGACCGTGACCTTCGAGGACCACGGCGGGAAGACGTTGCTGACTTTCCACGAAGTCTATCCATCCAAGGAGGCACTCGAGGAAGCACTACAGGGCTCGGCGGCAGCATTGCCGGAGCAGTTGGAGCAGCTCGACGCATTGCTTTCTGGCATAAGCGAATAGTGCGGGTTGGGAAAGCCGCCTCGGGGGAACTCTGCTCGTGGCACTACTGCGACGCAAGGCCTTGGTCAGCTTTGGTTGGTCAGAGCTGATGTTCATTGAGCGCCCGGAATGTGAATCTTTGACCTAGAGGAGACCTTAGAAAGATCTTGGTTTCCAGCTAGCTTAGACTCTCGTGAGCCGGTTCTTGCACCTTAGAAGCTCCTTGCTGGCGCATGCCAGCAAAGCTCTTACGCATCCGGTAATGCCGATTGCGGCGATAGCGTCTGTAACTCCTCACTGATAACGGGAATGTCTGCGGGGGCGGTGTTCTGCGCCCTCTTGGCGACCCAGTGATCCTTTCAAGCCTGGTGTCGCTTTGCCCCTAAAGGCGAGATGAGGAACTCAACAGAATCAATGGCGATCCTTCGCCGCTAAATGTGAGATTTTGCCTTTGAAATCGAGATTTTCCCCCTAAAA
Organism: Microvirga terrae; assembly: GCF_013307435.2. Taxonomy (NCBI): domain Bacteria; kingdom Pseudomonadati; phylum Pseudomonadota; class Alphaproteobacteria; order Hyphomicrobiales; family Methylobacteriaceae; genus Microvirga; species Microvirga terrae. The sequence goes on along the minus strand of NZ_CP102846.1, from coordinate 421,499 downwards.
GTGAGACAGCGTTTACAGGGGTGTGGCTGGCTGCGATGGAGATGGAACGGGACCTGACAGAGTTCGCCAAGCTCGCCTTGCTCCGAACCGATCACAAGGAAGCCCGTTTGCTCGCCACCGTCGATCGTATCGCGTGCCAGAGACAGCACCGCGTTCACACGCAGGGATCAAAGAGCAGCGAACAAACCTACTCGGCATCTCGCCTTTAAGGGCAAAGAATGTCGCTTTTCGATACCCACCGCAACGAATCTCAAAGTTAAAGGCAAAGTGACAGCGGCCTTCATAGGCAGGATGAGGGCAGGGGAAGAGCAGAACGTCGGAGGGAGAGCAACCGCCACCTTCCCGTGCCTGGCAGGGCGGAATGCGCTGGTGCCAGCGACGGTTGGCCCAGGGGTTCCATAGCAAGCTCGGCGTTGAGATCCTTCGGAAGGCATGCTTCCCCCATGAACGGAGGGAACAAGTTGCGGGCCTCGGTGAACGGAACCGGGCCTGTGCCCGTTGTCCTGCATCCAAGCCACGCTCTTGGAGGGCACAGCCATGCCTCCCAAGTCAGAGCAGAACGGGATCCCAGCCATTCCCTCAGCTCAGGGCATTCTCGATGCTCTGGCTGCCCCTATCGCGGTTCTCGACCAGAGTGGAACGATTGTCGCCACCAACCGGGCGTGGCAGGACTTCGGCCAAGCCAATCAGGCCGGTGACAGCTCGCATATCGGCATCAACTACCTCGAGGTGTGCGCGCGTGCGACGGGAGGCGACGCTCCCTGCGCGAAAGCGGCGGCGGTTGGCATCCGATCGGCCCTGTCCGGCGACAGTACTTTCGTCCTGGAGTACCCGTGCCACTCCCCCGATGAGCAGAGGTGGTTCCAGCTTCGGGTGTCCCGCCTGAAGCATATGGGAGCCAACTATGCAGTTGTGATCCACCATGACATCACGGAACGGATCCTGATTGAGCAGGAAAAGCAGGCCTATCTCGCCAAGGCCCAGTGGCTCCAGGAGCAACTCAAGGTCTTGGCCGAGGCGAGAGCTCAGTGGCACCAGGAGCAGCTCAAGGCCCTGACGGCAGCGTCGGCTCGGATTGCGGCGGTCGGCACGCCTGAGGCGACCTTGCAGGAGATCGTGGATCAGGCTCGTGGGATCATCGGAGCGCATTGGGCTGCCGTTCAGACCGTCTCCTATGGCCTGTGGCCTCATACCTCGGCGGCCCTGTCGCTCTCCGAAGAGTGCCTCCAAGGGTCCGCTTTGGCGATCAGCATGGCCGCAGCCGCCATCGCCACGCAAGTCATTCGGTCCGGCGTACCGGTGCGGCTTGCAACCTGGGCATGGCCACCAGATCCAGACCCACATGGTGGGCAGGAGCCTCCAGCATTGCCTGGGCCGCTCGTGGGTATGCTGGCCGTGCCGCTCGTCGGGCCTCAGGGCGGCGGCAGGATGGGAGCGGTCATGCTGTCCGGCAAAGTCAGCGGAGAGTTTACACCCGACGATGAGGCCCTGCTCACTCAGCTAGGTCAGATTGCGTCCGTCGCGCTTGAAAGCGCTGCCCAGGTCCACGCTATGCGGAATGCCAAGGAACGGCTCCTGGCCACGCAGGAGCATGCCGGCGTTGGCATCGGCGAGACAGACCTGACCGGGCGGCTTGTCATGGTCAATGCCAGGTTCTGTACGCTGACCGGCTACTCGCGCAGCGAGTTGCTGACCCGGAGCATCTTCGATCTGACCGCTCCGGAAAATTCGACAGATGAGCAGGCTTTGTATCAGCAGCATGTGGCCGGTGAACGGAAGGCCTATGCGCTCGAGCAGAGTTATGTTCGACAGGATGGTTCCGTGACACGGTTTGCCGTCACAGCAAATGCGGTGTTCGACGAGCAAGGGCAATTTCGCTACAGCGTGCGCGTGATCCAGCCCCTCGACCAGCCCACCACGCTTCGCCTTGTGCCTGCCAATGACACGCCGTAAACACACGGACTGTGGCGCAGGTCATCCGCCAGGCACTGGGTGCGCCAACTCGGAGGCTGCGTTGCAAACCGCATTGCTCAAACAAATTCAGGCCAATTTTTAGAATGAAGCTGACAACCCTGTCATACAGGCTCGTGTCATGGAGAGCCCCTCAACTTGATGTCGTGGCCGCTCGGCTCACGGACAAGGACAGGCACGGATGTACTGCCGGTCCTGTTGCCGCACCACCCTGCTTTCCGGCTCCCCGAAGCCCATGCCAAGAAAGCTTTGGATCGGCTGACGTTGAGCCGATTGCCGAAAGGAGAACATAGGACCTCATGAGGATCGCTCCTCTGTGGGAAGGACATCAAAACCCAAGCCGTACAGGAGGCGACCTGCGGAATACAGGTTCAATCGTGAAGCTGGTTCAAATCTTGATTTAACTCTGGACAGTAGGTCTTCGGGAACCAAGACGGGCCCGCCTCCCACGAGCGTGTAGCTCATCCCATAAATCCGCTGCGGCCGTAGTCCACTCGCAAAAAGGAACTTCGATCGACGAGTTCCAACGTTCGGGGGAAATGGCTGATGAGGTTATTGCATCGCTTGAGAGTGGCTGGCGTAACCCGAAGCACCGGGACCAGTGGCGCACGACGCTCCAAACTTACTGCGACCCGATGCGAGGGGTGCCCGTCGATCAGGTCACGACCGACCACGTCCTCAGCGTCCTGAAGCCATTCTGGTCTAAAGTGCCTGAAACTGCCTCACGCTTATGGGGCCGGATCGAGAAGATGCTGGATGCTGCCAAAGCGAGAGGACACCGTTGGGGTGAGAACCCAGCTCGGTGGAGGGGCACCTGGATCACCTGCTTTCAGCCCGTCAGAAGCTCACCCGCGGTCACCACAAGGCCCCCCCTTACGATCAGGTGCCGGCACTGGTCCAGAGGCTCCGCAGGACTGGCTCCATCAGTGCCTTGTGCCTTGAGTTCACAATCTTGACAGCCGCAAGGAGCGGGGAGGCGGTGGATGCCCGTTGGGACGAACTTGAGCTGGAGCGTGGGATCTGGACTGTTCCACCCGCTCGAATGAAGGCCGGACGGGAGCATCGGGTGCCTCTGCCAGCACGCGCAAAGATCATCCTTGATGAACTGGCTTGATGAACTGGGTCGGAGTAGAGCGGGTTCGCTCGTCTTTCCAGGGACGAAAGTGGATCGACCTCTCTCGACTATGGCTCTGGAAATGGTGCTCCGGCGCATGAAGATTAATGCAACAGTCCACGGCTTCCGCAGCGCCTTCCGGGATTGGGCCGCCGAGCAGATAAGTGCGCCTCGTGAAGTGGCTGAGGCAGCCCTTGCACACGTGCTGGAGAACAGAGTTGAGGCCGCTTACCGTCGGTCAGACCTGTTCGAAAAGTGACGCCTTCTAATGGAGCAGTAGGCACAGCATTGCGAAATGCCTATTCAGCTGGGGCTATGAGCTTTCAGCTCCTGATGGCCTCTGGTATAAAGATTGGACGGAAGCTGTACCGAAAGGTGCTCCGATGGACGCGGGTGAACTGGTCTCTCTGTTGTCCCGCGCCACTGGCGCCCTGAATCCCGGCCCGAGGACCGATGCTGGGCATCTTGTCGAGGCGCGGCGCGCGCTCGCTGCGGCGCTAGTCGGCGGGCAGACTGAGGCGAGCTTTCTCGACAGTGGAGTGGATCCGTCGTCGCCGGGGACCGAAAGCCTTCCTGAAGATGTCTTGGAAGAAATCCGCCGCATTGCTGAGGACACTCTCGCTGCAGGCGGCGAGCCGGGGCTGCGGGTTGTTCGCCGTGAGCTACCGGTCCGGATCGATCATGTATCCGATTCCGTTCCGGGCTGGGCTGCGGGGTGGCTGCCGGAAAAGGCGATCGGCCCCTTCCTGTCGGAGGACGGGCGCCGGTTCTGGATCGACATCCGTTACCGGCGCCGGCAGGTCTCCTTAGTCAATGCCCTTACCGGGCAGATAATCGGCCTCATTCCCCACGAACTCCCCGTGCCCGCCGCTCTGGTCATCAACCTCCAGCAGGGGTCTGTCTGGTTAGATGCGGCGGCGTTTGATCCGGCCTGCCCACCAGGGTCGTTCTTCGGAGTCCGGGTGCGAGGAGGGAACTTGCATCTGAGCGCGCTGCCTCTGGTTTCGGGCGCTGTGGCGCGAATTGCGCCTGGTACGGCGATCACGCTCGAACTCAACATCGATTCACCTGTTAATCCAGTATCCGTGTCCGAAGGCGGCGATGCCCGAGGCGCCAGAGCTGATCTTCCAAGCGAAATCCGGCTTGCGCTTGTGGTCGGGGGCGGGGGCTCGCTGATGGCCGCAACCGATGCCACAGCAGAGGCATACGGTGAGGCCGTGTCTTTTCGCGCGATGCCGGGCGCAGCGCCACGGTTCCTGCCGGGCCTCGGCCGCCTGCTCTTTCCTTTCGAGAGCAACCCGCACCGGTTTGACGTTTCGGTGGTCTATTCGGATCTGTTCCCCCTCTCGGGCCAAACCCGGATCGAGGACGGCGGATGGGCTCCCGTCCTGGCGATTCCGACCGGTGGTGATCCCGCAAATCTTGGTTCCGTTGACGGCGCTGGGGCGATGGTCATGGCTCTCGGGGAGGGTCTCCAGGCAGAGTGGCCTTTTGCAGAGGCGGGAGAGATCAGGCTAGGGCCGAGCCAGCTAGCTATCGAGTCTGGGCGAATCACACTTGCTGCGCAAGGGGCGCGTAGCGCAGCGCAGGAGGCGTTGCTCCTATGGCCGGAAAAGCCAAGCCTGCGGCGATCGCTGATCGAGCTCACCGCCCGGAAGGCGATCGAAGTCAGCTATTACGCTAGCGCCGAAGAGATGGGTGGCGAAGTGGTTCGGCTTAGCGGCCTTCGCTGCGCAGCAAATCTTGACCGTCCAGTCTTGGCTGACGGTGGGCGGGTGCCCTTCATGTCGGAGGACGGGGCAGTGACCCTGTCCCTGGATGCACTGGGTCTTGCGTTCGGGCTCACCGCGCAGGCAGGCCAGCCGGTGGACCCTGTCACCGGGCAGCCACAGCCACAGCCAGAGGCATCCTTCGCTTTGAGCAACACCCTGTTGCGTGTGGCGTCAGCAGCTTTCTTACGCGTGAGTGGTGTCCTCTCGGCCGCGGGCGCCATCGAGTCCGGCAGCCTCTCGCTGGCCTTCCCCCTCCTTGTGCTGCTGCCGACGTTGCCTGATCCCTACGCCTCGAACCTGACGCTGCCCCGACGTCATCGAGAGCTCGACCAGGGCCGTGCTGGGTTGATCGTCGTGCCCACCGTTAGTTGGCAGCCGGCTGTCGAGCCTTGGCTCAACTTCAATCTGCGCAGCCGCGATAAGGATTGGAGCGACCGTGAGGTGCCGATTGTCCCAGCCCAGCAGCCACAGGAACATGGGATCGGCAGCACCCATGGCCAAGTTTCTGAACGCGATCGACGAGACCTTAGTGCTCTTGAGGAGAAATTTGCGAGAGCTGTTGGCCGGCCCGTGGAACGCTTCGTTCTCCTCGATATGTCCAGTCACGCCGACCAATTCGGCGTTGGCTTCGGCCTGGCGATGCACCGGCGGGAGGGAGCAGAAGGCCCAGTCCTGGGGCTCAGTGGCGTCGATCTTGTCACTGCGGCCTGGAACCTTACGGTGTTCACGCTGCCCGCGTTCCATTGGGAGCCCGTTTACAACCTGCCTAATTCTGAGATCAACGAAGTATTTCCTCCGAGTCTCTTCTCTGACACGGACGGGGGGCCGACACGCCTTGCCGTGCCGACGGCAAGTCTCGTGCCGGTCGCGCCGCAACCTGCCCTCTCAGTGTTCCTCAAGGATATGCAGCGGGAAACCGACCAGCTGACGCTGAGCGCCCGCTTCACCTTGCCTTTCGGTATCATCGCCCTCTCCGAGCTCGGCTGGCGTCGGATCCCGCACGAGCTTGTTGGGCTGCAGGCACCAGACTTCACAGAGGTCCGGCCGGACTTCCAGGCGGCAGGTCTCACCGGGGGGCTCCAAGTTAGCCTGCGGGCGCCCCTCGACCTCCCAGGTGGCCCACCCCCCTCCCTGCCGGGAGCAGCGCTGCAGCTCGACAACGGCCATGAGCGCCATAACTTTAACCCAGGCGCCCTGACCAGCGTACTTGCCCCGGTGAAGATGATCTTCAACGGCGATTTCGGTCCGAACGCCACTGCGCCGCGGGTACCAGTGGTGCGGATCGACCTGTCGGGATACGGGGCCAGCCTCTTCAGCGACTGGCGCTACCCAGAGGTCCCAGTTCCCGGCATCGCCCAAGCGCGGTTTGATGCCATCCTCGGTCGCACGCTGCACGAGGTCGTGCAAGCGAAATCGCTCATGTACCCATGGGGCGTCACCGTCGTGCGCACCATCACGATGCAGCGCACAGGAAGCGCCGGCGTGTTCCGGCGTGACAGCGGTTGGCAGGCGGCAAGCGACGGCAAGTACGACATGGGCCCCGGTGTGATCGTGCATCCTGGCGTCGTGCTGAAGCTCGTCCATGTGCGCCGTATCCGCGACACCAGCGTCACCCATGAGCGGAGCTATCCAAATCCGAACAATGCCGCCGAACCAATCCGCGTCCTGCTGACGCAAGTGCTGTTTGACGCCGAGGCCTTGATTGAGAACGCCACCCTCGGCGCAGATAGAGACGGGCTCGTCACCATGCGGGACGTGATCGGCTATGTTCAGATCAGACCGGACGATGGGCCGCTGAGCCAGGAGCAGATCGCAGATCTGATCAGGGCTGTTGGACCCGTTGGCGGCCCGATCGATTGTGAGCTCGACGTTGGGCGATCCGGTCTGCATATGCGCCTGACTCGGGTCGAGGTCGATCGCACGGTGAGCGCCGCGAACAATCCCCATTTCGTAGCCGTGGCCCGAGGTGCGGTGGAACTGCCGAACGTCGGCCAGTGGAGCGTCGCCTATCGTGGAGCCGGGGAGAATGAGCCTCACCACTTGGCTCCTGGGAGAGCTGTCCCGCTCATCCGGGATAGGATTGGGGGCCCCTACCGGTTCTCAGAGCCCTCGGACCTTCATCAGCCGGCGAATCCGGAGACCGAGTACTATTTGCTCCAGTCGACCGGCGCCCAACGTATGTTAGTGCCGCGGCCGCATGTGCTGCCAAACGACACCACAGTGTACGGTGGCTCTACCTTCCTTTTCGCGGATATGTACTCTCTCGCTGGCGGGGTGGCTTATTTCCCGCGCAGCGATCTCTGCCATACTATGCCAGCCAACACGATGCTGCGGCTGACGGGACGGCGCAAGGTCCGCCTCGAGATTCCGCCTCAGCCTGGGCTCAGCCCAGGACAGTTCCCGATCAGTCTGCCCGAACGCACTCTCTCAAAGGCGAGCGCTCTCCAGGTGAGGTCGCGGTTCAGGCCAGGCGCAGTGGTGGAATACAAGATCGACTCGGACCTGAAGCCCGACTGGTCCTGCCGCGTGGGACCGGTCGGCATCCTTGGAGATTTCGACCTCTTGCCCGAATTGATGCAGGTGGTGGGCACCATTGTCAGCAGCTCCAACGAGGCCCCGCAGCTCGCCGAGCCGCAGATGGAGTTCGGTGGTGTTCTGTCGCCGGTCCAATTCGTTATCGACCTGCTGACTACCTTTGGCCTGCCATTCCCGTTCGGAGTGTCCCTCACCAACAACACATTCGCGTTCAAGAGCGGGGCCGATTTCAGCTTTCCGCTTGGCAAGATTGTTGACGAGCTCGTGGACGCTGCGATCAAGGCGGGCCCGGGTCTGATGGTCGAGGTGGAATTGAAAACCGGCTTTGGAAAGGAAGCGGATAAGCCCGGCGCGGCCTATGATGGCGCCCTCAGCGACAGCGGTACATGGCATTTCTACTTGGAGCTGGCCTCCAAAGTGCAGCAGAGGATCTTGCCACCGTTCCCGGTGTTTCTCGGGGGAGGCTCGAAGATTCAGATCGCTGGCAAGAGCGAGGGAGAGACTGAGGTCAGCATCTATTGGAGCGCCATTGGGACCATCGAAGCCGAGCTCCCCTTGTTTATCAAGATCGCCGGCTCGCGATCGTTGAGCATCGTCAGCCGCTTTTCCATTGGCGTGAACAAGATTGGACTTGGCGTCTCGGAGGAGCGCGAGGTCGAGGGCGAGCTGCTGGAAGGCCTCGCCGCCGTGAAGCTTAGCTTCGAGATGCTGCTGATCGCGGAGCGACACAACGATGACTTCGGCCTCAAAGGGTCTACGACCTTGGCCTTTGACGTCACCTACGGCTGGATCTTCAACAAGACCTTTGAGGTCGAGTTCGAGGTCGACGAAAAGCTCGCAGCAGCCTTCTTCATTGCGACGACGGTTCTCCCTATGGCAAGGGGCTTCTGATGGCAATCGCCGACACACGCCTTGTGGTCCTGCCCTTCCCGCAGCATTGGGACGGCGGTCGGTTGTTCCTCAACGTGCTGGTTGGCGCTTTTGGCCATCCGCTGCAGCCACTTATCCCGGGTGAGCCTGCCTTCGCCGATGCACAGATTAAGTTCGTCGCTAAGCTTATTCCGAGTCTCGACAGGTTGCCAACACCAGCCGACGTGACGGCGGAGCCGGCGCTAGTAGTGGCAGACCCAGCGGACAAGAAGGAGCTATTCCAAACGCTTGCGACCCGCTTCTCCATAAGTGGCAACGCAAAGCCCTACGCACCCGTGACGGCGAAGACCTGCATTAAAAAGCTGCTAATGCCAAGCTATATGGAGGCGACTGGGTTCCGGCGGGCTAGGACCGAGTTCGCAGTTACGGATGACAGCTACGTCTGCGCCCTGGTGAATGGAGCACCACCAAAGCTGAAGCCGCCACAGCCCCCCCAGCCACCCACTTGGGAGCCGATTCTGGCCCAGGCTATCCGCCAGCCGCTGTTGGCTGAGAAGCTCGGGTTCATGTACCGGTCATCGCTTGATCCGGCTCAAGGGTTCTTCGATCAGGGCGGATGGCTCTATATTTCTCTGGCACACGACAGCGACTATGCGACGGCGCTTGCGGGAACTCCTGACCTCGTTCGCTCCTATGCAGCCCGCATCCCGCCACTTCGCGACGCGGCAGCTCGCGCCGTCTTCGCGGCGCTGCTCTTTCCGGTGCGCTCGGCCCCCGGTGGTGGCGAATACGACGAGATGCTGCTGGAGTCGGAGCTATACGACGATGGCTTCGCCCGGATCGTGCATACCTATCAGGCCCCCCGCACGGATATGCTTAACCGGGCGGGTCAGGGCGACGATGGCATTAAGCTTGATCGGGACAGCGGCGTCAGGCTCGGTTGGGACGATGAGCAGATTGTGATCTGGCTTAACCGCCAACTCACAGACGATCCCCGCAACAACCCGCTGACAGCGCGGGATACCCCCCTTGGCATCCGAGGCTTCCGGGTTGACGTGCGCGACGCTAAAGGTCCAGGCCCTTGGACATCCCTCGTCCGGTTTGAAGGCGACCTCAAGGTCGGTGACACCGACATCGGCCATTTCGATGATGAGATGACAGTCGAACTGGCGCCGAGCCAACTTCAGGGCCAGCGCGAGGGCGAGTACTGGCTGCCGCCGTACTTCGCCCAGTGGAACGGCTTCTCCCTCATCGGTCGGCATGAACTCGCCCACCAACTCGCAGGCCTACCCTCAAGCCCGACCATGCTGGCTCCTAAGGGGCTCGGCCTCACGCCTCTCAAGTACGGTGGCAACTATGATTTCCGCGTCCGCCTCGCGGACTTGACGGGCGGCGGCCCCTCTCCGGACGCCGAGACTCCAAGATCGCCGCGGACTGTCACAGGCCTATGCCGTTTCCGACGCTACGTCCCGCCTAACCGCGTACACTTTGCTCCGCCCGCAGAGTTAGCTGATAACCTGCTGGAATTCGAGATCCCGCGGCCCAGGATCGGGTATCCGTCGGCGCTCTACACAGAGCTCCCCAATGCTGAAGCGCTGCTCCTGCAGGACGCCACCGCGGCAGGCCAGGAACGGCAGGCGACGGTGCCGGATCCCGATGTCGCTATGCTCCGGATTGACGTGGCCGTCAGCAGCTTGGAGTTCGACCCTGAAAACGAACCTGGTGGTGGAGCGCGGTGGCGCCTGTACTCGACCATGCGGTCGTTCCCGGACGATCTCGACGAATCTCTACAGCTGCGGGTCAGGTTCGAGGATGCCGCGGACATCAGCCTGTTCCCTTTGCCGGAAGATGATGGTGATCTGCTGATTCCTACGGCGCGCGACGTCTTCATCACCACCACCCCCCTCTGCCGGCGAGATCCCGCCTTTGCGGCACCCATGCTGCCGGATCCGCTGTTGGCCGAGGTTCAGGACTGGGCGCTCTTGAGCCGGAACGATGCCAAGCTCGAATACTTCGGCAATCAAGCAGCGCGCTTGGGTGGCTCAGTGACCTTCCATGTGCGCCGAGACTCGGCGGATGAGACCGGGCTCCTCACCGAATCGCCGGAACGTCTAGTGCAGGCACTGCTCCTGCGGCCCGATCCAGCCGAGGGCACCTACTTGGCGCGCATCCAGGCGGCAGCGGGCCGGCAGACCGAGGCGCCGGAAAGTCTCGCCCAACGCTTCGCCCGGCAGCTGCGGCTTGATCTTCGCGATAACAGGTTTCTCGGCCCTGCTGGGCGCCGGTTGGCGATCGGCTGTTCGGCTGCCCTGCGCCATGTCCTTTCACCAGAGCACGCCTCAGTAGCCTTCGCCAGTCTGGCGGAGCTCACCGGCCAATGGATCGTGGCGATTCCGCTGCGGCTCGATCGCGACTGGACCTGGGACGCCCTGCAGGACAGCAGTTTCGAAGTACGCCGCAGCCTCGACAGCGGTCCGGAAGAGGTCGTCGGCACGATAGATCTTCGACGTACTCTGAGCGGGCACGCCATCCGGCCGGGGCAGATGGATCGGGCGTCAACCGATCTTTTGTTCCTGGACGGCATAGACCCCAAGCCCCTTCCAGGGCGGCCTCCGGCGGAGATAAAAGCCAGTTACCGGATTATACCACGGTTTAAGGCAGCATCGGTATCTGACGACGATCCGTTCGAGATCGTCCTGCGTCTCCCGATTGCCGCCCCACCAACGCAGACGCCACGACTCGTCTCGGCCGGGCTGGCTCTCTCTCCTTATCTGCACGATGAGTCGTACGCCTCCACCGAGCCGAGACTAAGGCGCTTATGGCTGGAGTTCGCGGAACCGGTGCTCGCACCGGGGGATGCGCTCTTCGCGCGGGTGCTGGCATACGCGCCAGATCCGATGCTGATCGCGGCGGTACCGGCAGAGCCGCCTGGACCTCTGGAGCCGCCCCTTGCCATTGATCCCGAGCTCACGCGGGTCATCATCCCTGGTCAACCGGCCGACGCTTCGGGGCTCGACGCAATGCAGCTCCTGACCGCCACGGACTCCGCCGGGCTGAAGCGACACTACCTTGTGCCACTGCCCGATGGCCTCAACGACGCCTCGCCGGAGCTCTTCGGCTTTTTTGTCTACGAGATCAGGATCGGCCATTACGATGGCTGGTCGACCGCGCAGGCTCGTTTCGGCCCACCCCTGAGGGTCACTGGCGTGCAACATCCCGCGCCAGTCCTAACCTGTAGCGTCTCCCGTTTCGTGACCGGGATACGGATCAGCGCACCATACGCGACCCCGGTTTCCGATGGTCAGATCATGCGCGCTGACCCGCCCAACACGGAGTTGTGGGGCTTGCTGTATGTCCAGGTCCGACAGGCAGATGGAAAGGTTTGGCGGAACGTACTACTCGGTCGATGTCCCATGCGGATCACAGATGATCAGCGTCGAGGCCGCTCAGGCAGCGAGCCACATGGGTTCGGCTTCTGGGATCATGATGATATCGGAACTTGGCTGGAGATGCTGGCACTCCCTCATGACGCGCCGCTCAGCGTGATCGCGGTCGAGCTGCTCCCGGAGGAAGGTTCGCCTTTCGGTGACCCACTGTCCCGTGACCTGGGCCAAGTCCGCATCCTCCGTGCCTCACCGCTAACACCAGTCCCGACGATTTGCCTTGACTGAGGCGCAGGCACGCTCCGCTCGGCCGCAAGAGGGCAGGAATAGACTTGCATGAGGGCGGGCAATGCTCCCGCGGTGGTAGGAGCTTAAGCCAGGGCACCGTTGCATTAAACTCGGCCTTATAGGGAGGAGCGGTTCATCAAGGATCCGCTCCCGTGTCTCTGTTCAAGCGCCGTCGCTTTCCAGCTGAGATCATCCTGCTGTGCGTGCGCTGGTACTGCAAATACGGCATCAGCTACCGTGATCTGGCTGAGATGATGTCCGAGCGCGGTATCAGCGTCAATCCAAGCACGATCTTTCGATGGGTCCAACGCTATGCCCCGGAAATTGAGAAGCGGGTGCGTCTCTACCAGGGACATCGTTCAGGCTCCTAGAGAGTGGACGAGACCTATGTGCGGGTTGGCGGACGCTGGAGGTACCTGCTTCGCGCGGTCGACAAGCACGGTCGGTTGATCGCTTTCATGCTGTCCGATCGTCGGAATACCAACGCCGCTTATCGGCTCCTGCGTAAGCCCATCAAGGCGATGAGCACCTATCCGCCGTCCTCGATCCCGACCGACAAACTGGCGTCGTATCCCAAGGCCCTCCTGCGCCTGCAGAACGAAGGACTTCTGCCGAACGATGTGGTACACCGCACCTCGAAATATTTGAATAACATCCTTGAGGCGGATCATGGCGCGCTCAAATGCAACAGTTCCCGGCCACGTGGGTTGCATAAAGCGGTCCCGCTCAGATGTCGCGCACGTACGCCCCCCTTCCCATTGTGGCAGCGACAAGCCGATCAAAGCGACGGTTCAATCTGAGTTCTGTAACTGGGCTTCGTGGTAGTCCATCCTGGAAAGCCGTCCAGGTCTGGCCACCGTCCACTGTTCGAAAAACCCCGACGTCATTGCCCGCGTAGGCCACCTCGGAGTCAAAGTCCGAAACGGCAACTGCGCTAGTCGGTACATCTGGAAGGATGGTTGGAGCGATCTGTCCGCTCGCATCGAGCCATGTCGTTCCGGCATCTATAGAGCGGAAAAGATGACTAATACCGAGAGGGTTCAGAATCATGTTGGGCCGATTAGTAAAATTTACGCCAGATCCACCGAAGACAGCCCAGACATCATCCGGTTCGTGCGGGTTCACTGCGAGTGATTGAATCTGCGCATTGGGGAACAACATATCCGCGGACGTCCCTGCGAGATCAATCCGCGACCAGTCGGCAGCCGTACTGCCACCGTTTACGCCCCGATACAGTGCGCCGTTTTCGGTGCCTAGATAAAGAATAGTTGGATCACTCGGCGCAAACTCGAGTGCAGTGATTGTACCGAAAGCGCTGAAAGGGTTTCCACTCCCGTCGTTGACGCGCTGCCAATTTTGACCGCCGTCGGTCGAACGGAAGAGCTCCGTGGCTCCGCAGACAAAAAGCGTCCGGCTTGTCGACGGATTTACAATTGGGTCCGTTGGATCCAGCTTGATGATGGTTATCCACGGCGATCCTCCGGAGAGCCCGTTCTGTCCGATCTGCTGATGAGTGACTCCTCCATCGGTGGACTTTCGAATGTTAGTAGGAAGTCCGTTCTGCGAAGAGAAATAGAAGATTTTTGGATCGGTCTGGTCAATTGCGACCTGAGTTCCATCGCCCCAGGGAATGTGCCGCCAGACACCAGCGGCGTTGCGATAATAGACGCCATTATCCTGGGCTCCACCTGCGGCAATATCTCGGTCCCGCTCCGCAATGTCTATGTCATACATTTGCGTGATCGCGAGAGCTCCTGATCTGAATTCCCAAGTGGCTCCTCGATCAATTGATCGGTACACTCCTCCGTCATTCGCAAGATAGAGCACGGCTGCACTGTTTGGATCGAACGCTAGATCTTGCTGGTCGGCGTGAACACCCGCGGACGCGGAAGCCCAATCTGCAGAGGCTGCTCCTCCGTTTGTCGTTCGTTGGAGACCGATATTGTTTCCCGCGTAGATCACGTTCTCGTCTGTGGGATCAACGGCGACCACCGAACACCACTCGTCGAAGGATACGGACGCAACATTGGCCGCAAGCTCAGGCCAAGTTGCTCCGCCGTCTTGTGTTCGGAAAATGCGGCTGCCATTGGGGCCCAGTTTCGCTAAAATACAGTTAGATCCATTCGCTCCGCTGCGACCGATTGAAAGCTTTATCCACCCTGCACCTCCACCTGAAGGCAATTGGCCGGCGGCATCGAGGCGAGTGAACGCGGGCGACATTCCAACCTGTATCCCGCCCGTGACCGTTTCATAGACGCCGTCGAGATGAACCCCTACGTATAGCCGGTCCGGATCGTCATGGGCAATCACGATATCTGTTACGGTTGCGTCGAAGAGAGAGTCTTGGCCCGGATTGGCAATCCAACTGAGACCACCATCGTCTGAGCGGTGCAAGCCCTGATCGCCAGCGAGGTAAAGTATGTCTGGATCGGTTGGATGGACGACAATAGCAGAGAACCGAGTGCTTGAAACCTTGGTCGCGATGCTCCAATGGGTGCCGCCATCGGTTGAGCGATAAAGGCCGATGCCTCCCCATGCTGGATTCCAGCCGTCAGCGTCCTCACCGGATGCCGCATAGATGATGTTAGGGTTCGATGGTGCGAACGCAACCGCGCCGATAGTGAGCGTCGGCTGTAACTCCATAAGAGGTCGCCACGTTATCCCCGAGTTGTCGGACCGCCACACTCCACCCCCAGCCGCACCGGCGATCAAGATGTTGCCCTTCGTCGGGTGTACGGCCAACTGTGTGACCCGACCAATCCCGCTGAATCCAGCTGCTGGAGTAGGCCCAATCGATCTCCAAAGTGAACACCGACGGCGATGGATCCAGCACCACTTGATGAGGGGCGGCATGATAGGTATGCCGTCCACAACGTCGATCTCTCCAAGAAACCTGTTCAGGCATCGGTTGCATATGCTTCGAGGATCACCTGGCTCGATTCCAGGTGGCAGACCTAAGCCTCCCTCTAGGCTCGAGATGTCACCACCGTACCCTGGTGGAAAGGACAATCCCGCACGGCTGAAGATCTGTGGATCCTGGATGGTGGCAAAATCAGGTGCACACAGGATCAGCTGACATATGCGGTCGACTGTGCCGATCCTGACTTCCTCTGAGCTCGTCATGTTGCTTCGAGCCGTTGAGTCCAACAAAACATACTTCCAGTGCGAGCATAGGAGGTCATAAGCTAGCCGGAGCCACGGGTGCTTAGGGAATGCAAACGCTTGAATAAGCGCACGTTCGCCCGGAACCTGACCAACTAAGATCCCTTCGTTCGGTAGAAACTCGAAAGGCCCCAGCAATCTTGGCGCCCGGCGGATTTGAACGTCGGCTCCAATCACCTCACTGAGGTCAAGATACTCTGCCACTTCCGCCGGTACAGGGATCACAATGAATGCTGACTTATCTTTCGTCTCAGGGATCTCGATGGGTGGGGTAAGTGCACTGAGACCCTCAATCTTTTCAGCTCTGCGGATTCGCAACTCGCGTGGCTTTCCGTTGCCCGTGACTAGCAGCGGCGCATTGATCTGGTCCGCCGGTAACCGGGCCTTGGCGAGGAACTCGAGGGCGCGGTCGCGCAAATGGGGTTCGACCACTCCGCGTTCATTCATTCTTTCGACAACATCCAAGCCGGCGCGAAGCCGGCGCAATGAACTAGAGTCTGCTTTGTATCCGGTACGCTCAGTGAACCATCGAGTGCGGCCCACGACTCCTGGCTCTATTCGTATCGGACGGACTGCCTCGTCCCGATCGCGCAACTCTCGGCCTTTTCTTGATTTCGCTGCCCGCCCTACAGGCTGCTGCTTCTTAACCATGTGACCCCTCCATCGAGTGTGCTGCACGGGCGAGGTCCGCAATTGCTGCTAGCTAGAGCAGTCGCGGTTCTGACAGAGCCAGCGCACCAACGCTATCTCTTTGTTCCAGAAGCGATTCCCGTCACGAATCATTATCTGATGCGGGGCCCGTTGCTCTAGTGTTTTGCAGAGCGCTGGCTCGCAGCGTCATTATGAAGTAGAAATCCTTCATGCTGAACTGATCGTCAACGAGGTGCGGACTCGTTTCTCGTCCAAAGGGATCGCGTTTGCTGTGCAACCCAATCCAAGACAAACCACGTCACTAGGAAGGCGAGGCATTCAAGCAGGAAACTATGAAATTTGTAGAAGAGCTCAGCGATCAGAATTGAGATCAAGAACGCGGGAGCCTGGATGACAGCTAGATCGATAAGTTTTGATGACTTCAGAAGCGTGAACACGTTTTCCCCCTATGGTTAAGTCTGAAACTCAGCGTTTTAAGCAACAGAACGCTCAGGGGCCAAGTATAGGCGCTTACAAGCATCCAAGCATAACACCACACGTACCCTTAGTCCATGAACTCACTCATACCAGCCGCGATGCTACGTAATCAGAGCCGAAGGTGTCTATCATGACCTTGTTGCACAGATTGAATGCACCCATGACCTGCAATCAAGCGATGCGGGCAGACTTCGGGTGTCCACCCTCGAGCATGCGGTTCAAAGCATGAATTTCGACGGCAATCTCGATAGCGCGCCGGGGTTCCGTCCGCGAGCGTAAGCTCGTGCCAATCACTCGCTTGATGCGGCTTGTGGCGCTCTCCACCAAGGCTCTTTGCGTGTACCCGGACCGCTTCTGCCAGCCCCTGCGCCCATGCTCAGCGATACTATGGAGAT
The DNA here is from genome assembly GCF_013307435.2 of Microvirga terrae. Taxonomy (NCBI): domain Bacteria; kingdom Pseudomonadati; phylum Pseudomonadota; class Alphaproteobacteria; order Hyphomicrobiales; family Methylobacteriaceae; genus Microvirga; species Microvirga terrae. The sequence continues at coordinate 404,881 of NZ_CP102846.1, read as the reverse complement.
GCCGATCGCGCTGGGTGGGAGTACTCTCTGCCGCATCACTCAGCACTGCCATTGATTGGGGTGAGACGATCACGTCGGCATCCGGATGGCGCTTGGCAACAGTATCGTAGACGCCGACCTGATCGTAGGCACCATCGCCAATGAGTGAGGCGAGGATCTGCCCGGTCTTAGCATCGACACCGATGTGCAGCTTGCGCCAGGATCGTCGTCTGCGGGTACCATGTTTCTCGACCAGCCACTCGCCAGCTCCACACAGCTGCAGCCCAGTGCGGTCGACCAACAGATGCACCGGCCCAGTGCGTGGGATTGGTTTTGCCACCTCGAGGGTCTCGGCGCGACGGCTGAGGGTGCAATGATCCCACACGGCCAGTTCAAGACCGAGGAGCCTCAGGATCACGCCAATCAAGCCATCGGTCTGACGCAGCGCCAGCCGGAACGCCGCCCGGAGCGTCAGGGCTGTCCTGATCGCCAGGGCTGAGTAATGCGGCTGTGCACTGCGTGAGGTGCGGGGCTCAGCCCGCCAGGCGGCAATGGCTTCCTCGGTGAACCGGACCCTGAGACTGCCCCGCTGGCGCACGGCTGCATCGTACTCTGCCCAGTTCGTCACCCGGTGCTGCTTCGGAATGTGGTGACGGCGAGTGGCATCAGCTTTGAAGGGCACAGTCGAAATCTCTGGTCAGAAGCCGAATAGGCCTTACGCTACCCAGCTGCGGTTACCAAATCGCTCATCTATGCAAAAGGCGGATCTCCGGCACCAGCTGGCGTCTGAGCGCCATCGCTGGTTGAGGTTCTCAGTTTGGGAAGGGTGATGAATGACGTAGTGCAAACCCGTCGAGCCGAAATCAGGAAAACCCGCGACGTTGTCAGAGCCTCGAGCTCGATAATGTGATTGAGACCTGATTGGCGGACTTCCATCAGGGGCCGCGGTCGCATGAACCGCATCAGCAGGCCGTACATATGACCGCACCCGACCATTTTGCAGATACGTTCAACAAAACCCTTACAAGCAGGGAGCGTCTACATACGACAACACGCTTATGTTCCCCTTCTTAGCGCTTCGTATCCAACTCAGGCGCCTGCAGCGGTGCGGGAATACAAATCGGGACGTATGTGGGTTCCGATTCGGTTGGATGTAATAGGCTGCAGTAGCGGATTTTTATGTAGTCGGGGCTGCCAAAGGGCCGTGGAAGAGTGCCGCCTGAGCATTGAAAAGTGTCCCTGAGAACTTCATCCACCGGGATGCAGCACAGCCATACTTCACGACCCGCGATACCGCTTGTCTCGTAGCTGTGAGAGTAACTTCCTCTCAGACAGGCATTGCTCTCGATGTTGCCACTGGGCACCCGCCGTGGCCGAAACTCCAAGGATCTGTCCAATTGTATTTCACGCATATGAATTCGCGTAGGAGGTATTCGATCCGACCTTACCTCACCCCCAGCGCTCTCTATTGCTTTGGGGGCTGCCTTCGCCAGTATATCTGCTGGTAAAGGTTCGCCTTTCCGCAACTTTGGAGCTTCCGGAGGGGGTGGTTCAGGACGGCCAAGCTGATCTTCTCCAGAGAACACTGCCACTGCGGCATCCCGGGGTTCTGGAGCTTCCGCGCGTTGCTGATTGCGCTCGCGCTCAATTTGGCCGACAAAATCAGCTGTGCGGTCGACTGACCATGTCTCCGACCCACGAGCGCCGGTAACCTGGAACCGCCCATTACGGACAATATAGGCCGTGCCATGCGAAATCAGAAACGTGTCCCGCGGCCGACCTTGCAGGTCAAGGCCTGAATCCGGCGCGAGTACCAGCAGCATTTCTTGTCCCTGTGCACGATCAATCAAGACATGGTTCCGGCTACCACTGAGCACGCGCACGTCAAACGTGTCAGGCAGCACACCCTTGAGCAGTCTTTCTGTATGCAGTCGATAGTGGTGGTATTCTTCACTGTAGGCTGGTGCGTGGTCGATGTCCCCCGGGATTGCTTCGAATGCCTTCTTGCTCGTGCCCACCAGGTTGCCGACCCTGGCAAGTACGATGATCGGCTCGGCTCTTAGTAGGACGTCAAAGCTAGGAGGCTCTGACGGAGCCGGGTAATGAGCCTGCGCCTGTAGGTCAGGAAATAATGATCCAAAAAGCGCGAAGGGGAGCACTAGTACAATGCGGTCGAAATAAGCGCTAAATGTCATAGGCTTTCCCTCCAGCGCACTACTCCCGAGCAAACCACGTCACAATTTCCGTACCGGTTGGCGTCGACCAGCCAGAGTTTACAGCCATGCCAGGACCAACATGACTAGTACTTCCGGTGATATGCAGGAAGCCGGCGGGACAACCTCCCGCAGTAATCTGCATAGAGTCGAGGGAAGTGGCAAAATCCTGCTCGCGGAATCCCTGAACAAATATGCGGGTATCAGCGTGCCAGGCCAAATCCGGTGTGACCCGGCTGTGTTGTCCTTGGATGCACACAGTGCCGGCACTCACGATGCCAGCGGGCGAGATTGTGCATGTGCGCGTGCGCAGCTTGTTCTGTCCATATTCCCAAATGCCCTTCTCACCAGCCCAAACGAAACTATACCAGCACTGGCCTGCATCATTGGCCTCGATTGCGACACCATCATGCACACGGTAGAAGTCATCGACACGGTGGGGAGTCGACCACGAGTCACCATTATCAAACGAGACGCTGGCGTAGATGTAGCCGGTATCGTTCTGACTGGATTCGTCGTAGTTTACCCAGAGTACTATCCACGCACGCCTTCCTCCAACGACAGCGGTAGCGATGCCGGGGGTTGCGGCGGTTGTAGCCGTGGGGAAGTTGGTATAGGCCCAGCTTGCTGCGTTGTCGCGTGACCGTATGATGCGCACGCGGTTGTCATCGTTGCGACCGTCGACTACAGCCCACATCCATGTATCATGGTGATCCGACTCCATAGCAGTGCCATAGCGCGGTCGCGGATGCACGCTATAGAGAAACCAATTCGCGGGATCAAAAGTGACGCCGTCGCCACGGATCCAGGTGAGATTATTGCTAGGCGTGGTCCAGCCGATGACATAGTCGCCTGTGCTGCTGTTACCCGCAGCCGCAATTTTGTTGGTCGTGCGAGCGAAGGTACTGCCGAAGCCCGTAATGTCGTTGCCCAGCGTCGACCAACTCGCTCCGCTGTTATAAGTCGCGAGTTGGCGCAAACGATCATCTGTGCGCAGGCGATAGATGGCACGAATATCCGAAACGTCACCGGACCATGGGCCATAATGCGATGTCCAAGTATAGCCTCCCATGATATTCTTGGTGCTGCTACTGTGATCAAGGCCGATTGTATGCTGTAATTCGTGCATCATCACGGCATGCAGGCTTATTTCCCCTGAGTTGGGCCAGAATGGCGTGAAGTTCCACGGGGTGAGATCGCAGGCATTCTTGGCGTGGACGATGATAATTAGCCGGTCCGGAAAAGAGCCGAATGTCGATGCCAAGCGATTGTCTGCGCAGACATGCTTTTCGTTGGCCGAGATAACGATCTCGCCCGATCCTGCGTCAACGTTATCAGTATAGCCGAAGAACTGCGGACGAACGTCAACGCCGAGAACATGATTGAGGCGCGTATAGGCGTTGATCACTACATTGGTGAAAGGATCTTTCCATGCTGCCGGGAATCCGTTCGCTTCGAACGATCGCCAGTTAATGAGAACTCGTGGGCGCGAGCCCTCGCTATAAGTGATGCGATCCTGGCCGGCAGCCGGCAAGCTCATCAACCCAATTATTGCTGCTGCAGCAATTGACCATATACGCATCGGGATTTCCCCAATGGTAGAAGTAAAAGCAAATATTAATTCAATAGTGCTGCGGATGCAAGCTTGGCGGATCTGTCGCAAATTAGAATCGGCACCCAGAAGGTAGAGGGGAACCCTAGTTGCATTGTTGCACGGGTAGGCGATTTGTCTTCCGAGACTGGAACACATAGAAGAATGGCGCCTTCCAGATCTCGTATTCGACCGTGCCGTTCAAGATCCGTGCCGCTTGCCGCCACCGCATTCCCAAGCAGCAGTACTGGGTCGCGAAGTGGGCGGAGTATGGCGCGCCGGTGATGTCACGGTAACGTTTGGTGAGCGGCTTGTGGCTTAAGAGCCGCAGCATGACCAATCCCATCAGCTACAAGCGCCACCAGTTTCCGTGCGAGATCATCGCCCATGCGGTCTGGCTGTATTTCCGGTTTCCCCTGAGCCTGCGGCTCGTGGAGGAGATGCTGCTCGAGCGCGGCATCATCGTGTCCTACGAAACGATCCGTCGGTGGGGCAGGAAATTCGGTCCAGAGTATGCCCGGCGCCTCTGTCGCAAGCAGCGGAGTCCTCATTATGTCTGGCATCTCGATGAGGTTGTGATCAGCATCGCGGGTAAGAAACACTGACTCTGGCGGGCTGTCGACCAGGACGGATGGTTCTGTCGCAAATCCGGATCAGAGACGAGAAAGGATCAGGTGCTTGTGGAGAGCTCACGCGGCGAGCAGATCGAATTGCTCCGCGAGTGAGGGCTGTGGATTGCAGGCGTACTTCGCCTGTCCTTTCCGCATCATGTGAACCATCTCGATGCCGCTCAAGATCGTCCGAGCGGACGCCATCGACTTGAACCCGAGCATCGGCCGAACCCGCCGTTTGATAGCGCGATGATCCTGTTCAATGCGGTTGTTGAGATATTGACTCTGCCGGATCCGGATCGGCTTCAACTGGCGTCTTGACCGATCCTGGAGCCGGCTTTCCGTGTCGCAGCTCAGAATGGCCTCTCGGTTGGTCTGGCTGCCGTCGATGACGATCCGCTCCGGACGGCCATGCCGCTTCAGAGCCTTGCGCAGGAACCGCTTGGCCGCCGCCAGATTGCGCCGTTCGCTGAACCAGAACTCGACCATGTCGCCATGGCTATCGATGGCACGGTACAGGTACGTCCAGCGCCCACGGACCTTGATGTAAGTTTCATCAATGTGCCATTTCCCGCTGACGGGCCGTTTGTGTCGATTGAACCGCTGCAGCAGCTCGGGAGAGTAACGAACGACCCAGCGATGCACCGTGGCATGGTCGACCGAGATGCCCCGCTCGGCCATCATCTCTTCCAAATTGCGGAGGCTGAGATTGTAGGCGAGATACCACCGCACACAGAGCAGGATCACCGAGCGATCAAAATGCCTGCCCTTGAACATGCCACCCTCTTCCCTGAAGCCGAGGAGGCTATAGCTGAAACTCTGAAACAAAATGTTTGCGACACATCCCATGTGGAGATGCTGGAGTTCAGGATTGGCGACCGGGTCACCTTCCAGCCGCCGGGCCAAGGGCCACTTGAGGGCATGCTGACACGCTACAACAAAAAGACCGTGACAGTGATCACCGACACCGGGCAGACGTGGAATGTCTCGCCCACACTCCTCAGCAGGATCAAGCCAGCCAAGGGTGCCAACACAGCTGAACCCAAGGTGGTCCCCCTGAATAAGCGCTGATGCGAGAGGGTCGATGAGATCCAGGGGAGCATGACCATGTGTGGGCGGATCTGCCCGACGACCTGATGGAAGGTGCTTCACAATAAACAGAGCTTGGTTGGGACGGGTGCTTGCCCCCTGCAGATCGAAACCTGCGGACCGCCACCCCAGGTGGCCTCATGCTTTCCTCCGCAAGCACAACCAACACGGTCGATCCCACCTCTTGAGCCGTTCCGGCTACCCTGGACGGAGCCAGATGTCCGGCTCAATGCCGCAGCTGCTGTTTCAGCCGGATCTCTCCAGCAAGGCATAGCGTTTCATCTCTGGCCTGAGCAGGAATGGTCAGTGATTGCAATTCTGGCCGCCCGGCGATTTCCCGGATGAGCTTGGCCCGGATCGCCTCCATGAACTGGGCCGGATCCTGCACCGGGATCATAAAGGATCCGGGTCCGCCGATCACACACTCGCGGAAGTAGCCGTCGAGGTTCTCCATCTCGGGGAAGACGGACGGCCGATGGATCATGATCGGCAGACCGTTGATGACGATCCCCCGTGCCAAAGCGTCGTCCCGCGCCCACGTCACCGGACGCCCCTTGTTGTTCGGTCCGTCACCCGAGATGTCGATCGCCTGCCGGGTAGCTTCCATGTGACTGTCCTCCAGCAGCCGCATGCCGAACTCAATTACTCCGGAAAGCGAGGTGAAGCCTCCACTATGCAGTGGCGCCTGGGACAGGAGATCCGCGAATATGATCGCGTCTGTTGGCTGTTTGATGACGGTCCAGGGAATGACGACGGACTGCTCTGTCTCTCCGGCCCATTCGATGTATGTGACGGCAATACGGCCCAGTACACCGCGGCGGACGGCATCATACAGGGCAGGGGAGCGGAAGGCCTCGATGAAGCCGGCCCGCTGCAACTCCTGTTCCACCGGCTCCATGGAGGCCGACACATCGACGGCCAGCACCAGCGAGAGATCAACGGCGAGTTCGGCGCATGCGCCCGATCCTGATGCGGCAAGCACCCCCGCCGCCAGGAGCACGGGACCGAGAAAGGATCGGGGCTGGTTCATCGCAGCAATGGCATGGCCGCCACCTCCGCTCATTCATCCGTCGAATACATCCTGACGATCTCCGGTCTGAATCCGGATCAATTCCTACCGAACAGGCAGGCCGTACTGGAGGCCGCCCTTGGTCCAGAGCGCGTTCTGGCCGCGCTTGATCTTGAGCGGCGAACCCTCGCCGACGTTGCGCTCGAAGCTCTCGCCGTAGTTGCCCACGTGCCTGATGATGCGCACGGCCCAGTCGTTGGTCAGGCCGATGGCCTCGCCGAACTTGCCCTCGGTGCCGAGCAGGCGCTTGATCTCTGGATTGGCCGAGGTCTTCATCTGCTCGATATTGGCCTTGGTCACGCCGAGCTCCTCGGCATCGAGCATGGCATTGAAGGTCCAGCGCACGATGTCGGCCCACTGGTTGTCACCCTGGCGCACGGCCGGCCCGAGCGGCTCCTTCGAGATGACCTCCGGCAGGATCACGTGATCGTCCGGGTTCGAGAGGGTCAGCCGCGCGGCATAGAGGCCAGAGATATCGGTTGTCATCGCATCGCAGCGGCCGGCCTCATAAGCCGCCTTCGCCTCCGTCGCATTCACGAAGCTCACCGGCTGATACGTCAGGCCATTGGCGCGAAAGTAGTCAGCGAGGTTGAGCTCGGTCGTGGTGCCCTGGTCAGTGCAGACCGACTTGCCGTTCAACTCCTTGGCTGAGGCAAGTCCGAAAGTCTTGCGGACCATAAAGCCCTGGCCGTCGAAGTAGTTGATGGCCGGAAACTCGACGCCGACCTGGGTGTCACGCGCCATGGTCGCTGTCGAGTTGCGGGCAAGCACGTCGACCTGTCCGGACTTGAGGGCCGTGAAGCGGTCCTGGGCCGAGAGCGGGACGAACTGCACCTTGGTCGGGTCGTCGAAGATGGCGGCCGCGAGGGCGCGGCAGAGATCGACGTCGAGACCGGACCAGTTGCCCTGCGCATCCGGCGCGCCGAAGCCGGGGGCGCCCCGGTTCGAGCCGCAGGTCAGGACGCCCTTCTGCTTCACGCTGGCCAGCGTCGCCTGGGCCGAGGCTCCCGTGGCGGCGAGCACCGCCATGGTGATCGCGAGGGCCGCCGATATCGAAATCCTCCTCATGATCTTGCCTCCCTCCGCTCACTGGTCGGCCGCGCTGGGAACTTCCGACGGCGGCACGTCGGCCCGGCTATCCAAGCCCTGCCAGCTCCAAACCGCGCTCGTAGTGCTCCAGGTCAGCCGCATGCTGAAACCGGGCCGGCAAGCGAAGCCACCCGATCGCGCCGCCCACCGCCCGCAGCTCCTCCTCGCCCAGGCGCTGACGCAGCGCTTCCCGCATCCGATTAGCATGCATGGCTGCTTCGTCCGTGCGTCCAGCATAGGCTGCCGCAGCGGCCAGCCAGCCCCGGTTCGTGGTAATCCGATCCGGCGACTGCCGCATCCAGAACAGCGCATCCTCATAGCGGCGGCCGACGAAGCAGGATTTGCCCATCTGTTCAACTGAGACCGCCGGGAAGTATGGGTTGAACCGGATCGACTGCTCTGCCTGCATGATGCCGCGCTCGGCTTCTCCCGCATAGGCATACTCCAGGCCCGTATAGCCCAGGGTCTCGACGTCACCCGGACTGAGGGTGACAGCGCGGTCGAGGTGCACGTGGGCACCTGCGAAGTCGCGCCTGTACTGCAGGAGCAGTCCCATCATCCAGTGGCCCTGAGGATCGAGAGGGTCGAGGGCGATCGCTTGCTGTGCGTGGATGATCGCTCTCTCCCGTCGCTCCTCCTCCTGCAAGGGACTGATGCCCCCGGCGTGCATGATCGCGCAAGCCAGCCCGGCATGCGCCATGGCAGAATTCGGGTCCTGCTCGAGCGCACGGCTGAAGAACTGGAGCGCTTGGATTTGAGCCGCATGCAAGGTCGAGCGTTGGTACTCCCGGCCACGCAAGCAGTGCTCGTAGGCGCTCAGCGAATGGATCTCGCGGTGACGGATCCGCTCCAGCTCTGCCTGTTCGACGTGAACTGGGATGCTCGCGACGATAGCTTTGGCCGCAGTCTCTTGGAACTGTGGCAGCTCCTCCCAGTCGCCCTGGTAGCGCTCCGCCCAGAGTTGACGCTGCGAGGCGTTGTCGACGAGCTGGACGGTCACGCTCAAGCGGTTGCCAGTGCGCCGAACACTACCCTCGATCGTGTAGCGGGCGCCGAGCTGGCGCAACCGGGCCTCGGGATTAGGGTCGCGACCGAGTGCGAAGGACGTGTGCCGGGCCAGGACACCGAGCCGGCGGAAGCGCGCCAGATCGGCGATCACGTCCTCGGTCAGGGCCGCCGGCAGGCTGACCAGCGCCTGGTCCTCGGATAGGTCCCGGAAGGGCAACACGGCCACGAGGGGCTTGCCGTCCGCGGGCAGGTCGCTGCGGCCCAGAACCCAGGCGGCATTGAACGGCTCCGGGGCAGAGCGCCCACTGGTCTGGCTCACGGCCCGGGCGAGTTGCTCGACCTCGGCTCCCGGCCGGATCTGGAGGTCACGCTCAAGGCGGACGCGAAGTTGGCCATAGCGCCCGGCCGCGAGCGCACGTTCGCCCTGAGTCAGATGCAGCCGCATCAGTGCTGCATGCGTGCGCTCGCAGTAGGGGTCGATCACGAGATAACGCTGGGCGCAGGCCTTGGCCTCCGTCACCTCGCCGCGCCACAGCCGGAGCGAGAACAGATTCCAGAAGGCCGAGCGCGCCACCTCGCGCAGGCGCTCCCGTTCGGGCAGTAGCCAATCCTCGTATTCGGAGCTGAGATCGCCCGCATCCGACAGGAGATCGCCGCAGTACAGATCGCAGGCTGCGGTGAGGGCTTCGAGTGTCCCTTCCGCCGCGAGCGCCTCGAAGCGCACGACATCGACGGCCACGCGATCCGGGTCAAGCCAGAGCGAGCGGCTGTCGCTATGGAGCGGCCCTTCGTTTCCGCCAAGGATCGTTCTGAGCTGGTGCAGGACGAAGCGCAGGTTGCCCTGGGCATGCGGCGGGTCGGAGTCCGGCCACAGCAACGCCTGGAGGGTGTCGCGCCGATGCTTCGTGCCGGGGTGAAATGCCAAGCGCGCGAGGAGCTGGGGCCCCTTCTCGCCCGCGAGTTTGATGGGTCCGCGGTCGGGATGCCGCAGGCGAAGCCCGCCGAGCAGTGCGATCTCGAGTTCCGTCATGGAGGCCTCGGACGCTGTCGCAGCAGGACCAGTCTAGCACCGCGTCAGGATCCGCGAAACGCCCGGAGGCCTCGCCTCACGCCTGTCTAACGCTCCGTCGGCTCAACTCCCGCAAGCACCGCACGCGGGAGGATCGATCCATGAGGAAAGCTTGCTCGCTCCAAGGCCACGACGACACGATCGGCAGCCTTTGGGACGCCCTTCGTCTCGCCCGTATGATCGCTCTGGTCGCTTGTGGCCTCGCGTTGGCGTTGGCCGCCATTGGCCCTGCTCTGGCCCGTTCGGCCGGATCCGACGAATGCCTTGAGAGCGAATGGATCGCCGAGGCACGAGCCTTCGTCATCGGGGAGACGGGCATCCAAGCCCCCGAGATTTGCGTTCGCCTGGCGCCGAAGGAGCGTCTGGACGGGCTCGTGTTCCCGATGACCCTCGGTGAGTCTCACAGCGAGGCTGTGGCTGCCGTCTACGTTCCGACCACGCGGGAGATCCTGCTCGCCGACGATCTCGATCCCGACACCCCGCTCGCGCGCAGCTATCTCGTGCACGAACTGGTGCATGCGCAGCAGTTCGCGAGCCGGGCGCACGAGCGCGCCTCATGCCCAGGGGCGCTGGAGGCGGACGCTTATGGCCTCCAGGCCCTCTATCTCCGCACCCGGGGCCTGCGGGAGGAGGCGTTCCTGCTCCAGGTTCTCGGCCTGTTTCAGGGTGCCTGCGGCTATTCGGACTGATTTCTCCAGCCGCGTGCCGGCGAATCATCCCTGGGGCCATGCGCAGCAACTCAGCGGGACAGTACTCATTTCGGGCATCGACACGACAGCCGGGATTGTCCCGTCAGCCCGCTGCTCAAGTTCAATCGGTACGAAACCACCGTGGGCGAAGCGCCGGCGGAACGGGAGCTTGGGATGCTGAGCGGACCGCGCCTCATGACCCACCCTGATGCTGGCAGGCGGGATGCTGCTCGCGAACGGCGCGGCTCCGGCCGAAACCCGGGTCGATCTCGCGCTGGTGCTGGCGGTCGATGTCTCCTTTTCCATGGAGCCGGATGAGCCAGACCTCCAGCGACACGGCTTTGCCGAGGCACTCCAGTCCCCCGAGGTTCATCGGGCGATCCGTCAGGGCATGCTGGGGCGCATCGCTGTGGTTTACCTCGAGTGGTCCGGGGCGTTCGATCAGCAGATCGTCGTCCCCTGGACCATCATCGAGCAGCCCGCCGATGGCGTGGCCTTTGCCGAACGGCTTTCGCGGAGTCCGGTCCACCGCATGGGCTACACCTCGATTTCGGGGGGCATCGACTTCGGTGTCCGGCAGCTTCGTCAGAGCGGCGTGCAGGCGGATCGGCAGGTGATCGACATCTCGGGCGATGGAGCCAACAACACGGGCCGAACCGTGACCCCTGCACGCGATGGTGTCTTGACCCAGGGCATCACCATCAACGGCCTGCCGATCATGCTGAAGCGGCCCGACGGCATCTGGGATATCGACAACCTCGACCTCTACTTCCGCGACTGCGTCATCGGAGGACCGGAGGCTTTTCTGATTCCGGTGCGGGAGAAGGCGCACTTCATCAAGGCTATCACGGCCAAGATCATCCGGGAGATCACGGACCAGTGGCAGCCTCGCTCGCTGCTCCAGCCTGCCCAAGCTGACGCATCGACGAACTGCTTGGCTGGCGAGCGGCGGAGACACCAGCCGACAGCCAGGTGACCAGGACATAGCGGTCGCAGGGGATGGCCGGCGTCCGTGGGCTATCCCGCCGCAAGCGGCGCTTCTCCAAAGGCACCATTCGCCAACCCGCTTCCTCCGGGCCTTGAGCGACAGGATCCTCGTTCGGGAGTACAATGCCCGGAGTAGCGTTTCCCGACGCTCCGATGAGCGCCGCCAGCCTATCATTCGGGAGAGCGGCTGATGTCTCTCAGGCTTGATCTCTTCACGGCGATGGCCCTGCTTGGTTCCGCGCCGCCCACTGAGGCTCACGACATCTACTCGCCTCTCAGGGACAGGTTAGGGCACAGTTGCTGCCACGAGGGCGACTGTCGACCCGCGCCCTATCGGGTGACGCCGACGGGTGTGCAGATGTGAGCTATGACGGAATTTAGGTGACGGGGCCGATCAGGCGGCGCTGTTTGTCGGCACCGGAATGACCTCGCTGCCGTCCTTAAACCTGACACCGGCGATCACCTTCGGCAACTGGTTTTCACCCATCAACCTCCGCCAGCTTTTCGAAGCTGCCATGATGAGCTTGAACACCATCAGTCGCGCCGTTGTCGGCGACAGCGCGCCCTTGGTGCGCACGGTCCGGTGCCGCACCGTCGCGAACACACTTTCGATGGGATTTGTCGTCCGCAAATGGATCCAGTGCTCAGCCGGCCAGTCGTAGAAGGCCAGCAGCGCCCGCTGGTCCTTGCGCACGCACTCCACGGCTTTTGGATAGCGCGCCTGATAGGCTTCGGCGAACAGGTCGATGGCGATCTCGGCTTGGGCTCGGGTCGGCGCGAGATAAATCTCCCGCAGCGCCACCTTCATGCCGGGCTGCACGGATTTCGGCACTTTGTTGAGCACGTTGGTGGTTGGCCTGCCCCATGTGGGTGATCCGTATGTGATGTTAATTCAGCGTCGGTCTGGGCGCCAGCTTGGAAGCCGAGACCAAGACCTCAGGTGCAGGTGGCCGGTAGCCCAGGGATGAGTGCGGGCGCACCGTGTTGTAATGCCGGCGCCAACTCTCGATGATCACCTTTGCCTCTTCCAGAGTGTAGAAGATCTCTCCTTTCAGCAACTCGTCCCGCAGCTTCGAGTTGAAGCTCTCGCAATAGCCGTTCTCCCAGGGACTGCCCGGCTCGATGTAAGCCGTCCTGGCGCCCACAGCCGCGATCCACTCGCGCACCGCTTTGGCCACGAACTCGCTGCCGTTGTCGGAACGAATATGGCCTGGAATACCACGCAGGATGAACAGGTCCGAGAGCACGTCGATCACATCGACGGCTTTCAGCTTCCGGTTCACCCGGATCGCAAGGCACTCGCGCGTGAACTCGTCGATGACGTTGAGCATGCGGAACTTGCGCCCGTCATGGGTGCGATCTTCGACGAAGTCATACGACCAGACATGGTTGGGGTACTCCGGCCGCAGCCGGATGCAGGATCCGTCGTTGAGCCAGAGCCGGCCTCTCTTGGGTTGCTTTTGTGGCACTTTGAGCCCCTCCCGCCGCCAAATCCGCTCGACCCGCTTCTTGTTCACGAGCCAGCCAGCGTCTCGCAGCAGGGCTGTGATGCGCCGGTAGCCATAGCGGCCGTACTGAGTGGCCAGAGCGATGATGTCGGCCGTCAAAGCCGCTTCATCCACCGGCTGTTGGGGGACCTTGCGCTGGGTAGAGCGATGCTGGCCCAGAACCCGACAGGCCAACCGTTCCGAGACACCATATTTGGCGATCACATGCTCTACACAGGCGCGACGGCGGGCGGGGCCTACCAGTTTCCCGACGCAGCTTCCTTGAGGATGAGCTTCTCCAGGGTGAGATCCGAGACCGCCCGGCGCAGCCGGGCGTTCTCCAGCTCGAGCTCCTTCATCCGTTTGACTTGATCGGATTTGAGTCCGCCGTACTCATTGCGCCACCGGTAGTACGTGACCTCCGTCACACCGATCTGGCGGATGGCCTCGGCCATCGTCCGGCCTTGTGCCGTCAGCACGTCTACCTGTCGTAACTTGGAAACGATTTCTTCGGCCGTGTGCCTCTTCTTGCCCATCTTCAGTCCTCCTTCGGCTCAAAAGCCATACTTCAGGGAGGATCACTTTTCAGGGGGCAGACCATACCCTTCTGCGCCAGCGACCCGGCCCCGGTCCGCACCACCACGATTGGCTTTGTCATCCGACATTCGGTTGCTCCCTACAAAACAACTACGAGTCCAAAATGCGCCACAATGGAGGGTGGCTTCAGGAGGGCGTTAACCGCACCAGAGAGTCCTGTGGAGAACTCGGAACGAGTCATTTCAGGGCGACGTTGCTGGGTCAACGTCGGTGTCTCGGTGATCCCGCACTTATCTTGGGATGTTCATGCAGAGCGTGGATAGCCTCTACAATTCGCTCCATCCGATAGGGCTTGTTGAAGAACAAACTCCCACTCACCGGCGAGGCCGGAAGATCCGAGTAGCCGGTCACGTAGATCACGGCCACATCTGGATCTTGGTCCCGAATGCGCCTCGCCAATTCCCATCCATCGACTCTTCCAGGCATCCTGATGTCTGTGAGGAGCACATGAATGGGAAGGTTGCGGGGGAACAATGCCAGTGCCTGCTCACCAGTGGGCGCTTCTATGACCTCAAAGCCTTCGTCGCGCAGATGCTCTGCGGCACTCAGGAGAACAAGCGGGTCATCTTCAGCCACTAGAATGCGCATTGCTTTGCCCTCGCCAGAGAGGATCCGTTGCTGTTCCCAAAATGCGCCGGGATACTGATCCCGCTCACGACGCTAAGCTTAGGCTTAAATGCGAGATAACAAGAAAGTTATCCTGAGTCGATCTCGCTGTATAGCTAAAAAAGCGCAGGGAGCTGACACTCCCTGCACCGGTTCCATAGATCTGGCGGACGTGCTTGGGGCAGATGATCAGTTCCGATGCCGCCGTTGCTCTGAGCCTGATCTCCTGGGCACCGTCAGGATTCCGGTGCAAAGGCTGCGGCGAAGTCGGCCATCTCGAAAACCGGGCGGATCTCGATCTCGCTCGAGCCGGGCATCGGGTTGGGGCAGCGCTTCACCCATTCGAGCGCCTCGGCCATGTCCTTGACCTGCCACAGCCAGAAACCAGCGACCAGTTCGCGGGTTTCCGCAAAGGGGCCGTCCATCACGGTGCGGCTCGGCCCCTCGAAGGCCACCCGCTTGCCCTGCGAGGACGGCTTCAGCCCCTCGCCGGACAGCAGAATGCCGGCTTTGACGAGTTCCTCATTGTACTTGCCCATGGCTTCTAGGAGTTCGGTCGGGGGCATGATCCCCGCTTCGCTGTCCTTCGTCGCCTTCACCAGAACCATCACACGCATTGTTGTCTCCTTGATTGGTTGAGGTCACACTGACCTGCGTGCCTTTGCCGTTGAACTTAGAAGATCATGTAGCGGTCGACTCGCCCATGGCCTGCGTGGCTGCCTCTACATCCATCCACATCACCTCGAAGATGTGACCGTCGGGATCCTCGTAGCTGCGGCCATACATGAATCCATGATCCTGCTTCGGACCATGATCGATCCGCCCACTGGTGGCGCCTGTCTGCTGCTGGCCCTTTCGATCGTGGCGCGAGTGCTGGGGTATCTCCGCGCTGTCTCGATCAGCGCAGGTGAGGATGAAGAAGAGGCGCTACGGGGGCTAAAACTCGTCCGGTCCTAGATCCCCGACCTATAGACGATGTCTCCACCCACAATGGTCATCAGGGCCTTGGTGTCCCGGATCGCCTGCGGCGGCACGCTGAGGATGTCCTGGGACAGGACAGCGAGATCGGCAAGCTTACCGACTTCGATGGAGCCCCGATCCTTCTCGACACCCATCGTGATAGCGTTGTTGATCGTGTAAAGTTGGAGCGCCTCACGCGGTGTGATCGCCTGCTCTGGGCCAAGTTGGTAGCCGTTGAGTGTGCTACGGGTCGTCATCCACCACATCGACAGGAACGGGTCCACCGGAACAACCGGGCCGTCGGTGCCGCCGCCGACATGCACTCCTGCATCGAGCATGGCCCGGATCGGGATGGCATAGCCTGCTCGCTTGTCCCCCCACCAGCGTCGCTGGTTGTGTCCCAGCAGAACGGCATGATCCTGCGCGGTGGCCATGATGCCGATCTCGCGCATCTTCTTGAGCGCGGCTTCGGACGGAAGGAACAGATGCATGATGGTCCAACGCAGATCCTTGATCGGGGTCTCCGCGTTGACGCGCTCGTAGGATCGCACGATGACGTCGATCGTCTCGTCGCCGACGGCATGGGTCTGAACCTGCACCTTCGCTGCCGCAGCCAGCTTGAGCCCTTCGACATACTCGTCCTCTCCTCCTGGAGGCAGGAGAAGAACGCCGCGGTAGTTCGGATCCGGCTGCTCTCCCGGCACGATCTGGTAGGGTTGATAAAGACGAGCGCCTTCCACACCGCCATCGAGCGGATACTTGATCCCGGCGAACCGGAGCATGTCGTCGGCGCGGAGCGAAGCTTGTGCCAAGCCCTTCTGGACCTGCTCCTTAGTCAGTGCGCGGTAGAGAAGATCGGTGCGGATCGTCATCGCGCCGGTATCGCGTAGCTGGGCGTAGACTTGGATAGTGCGCTCATCGACGCCCGGCTCCACGACGGAAACAAGGCCGTAGCTGTTGAGGTCGCGCATGGCTTCGCTGAGCAGACGGGCATGCTCGGCAGGTGCAGGAGGTGGCGGAAGCACGCGACGGGCGAAGTAGGCTGCTGTCTCAAGCAGGACGCCAGTCGCCTCGCCCGTGGCCGGATCCCGCACGATCACTCCACCTTTGGGATCGGGCGTTTCCTTTTTGATTCCGGCAAGGTCGAGAGCCTTGCTGTTGACGGTGACAACATGTCCCCCGCGTGGGATGAACACCGGGTTGTTGGGCGAGACCTCATCAAGCTCCTGCCGGGTTGGAAGGCGTCCTTCCTTGAGAAGACTCTCATGCCACCCCGATGATGCGATCACCCACTGCCCCGGAGGTGTCTGAGCAACACGCTCAGCGATCAGCTTCTTCACGTCATCGACCGAGCGGGCATCCAACAGCTTCACGGCGGGCGCATTAAGGGCTGCCATCGACATGTGAAGGTGGGTGTCGATGAGGCCGGGGACAACCGCGCGACCGCCCAAGTCGATGATCTGAGTACCTGGTCCGGCCTCCTTAAGAACGGTGGCATTGTCGCCCACAGCGATGAAGCGGTCGCCGCGGATGGCAAGAGCCTCCGTCGTCGCGAAGTTTCGGTCGACCGTCGTGATCTTGCCGTTGTGAAGGATGAGATCGGCCGGTTGGGACCAGGCTGTCGCGGTTGCGAGCGAGCTGGTGAGGAGGACGCAGGCACCCAATAGCTTGCGCGCACGGGTAGTAGTCATCACGGATGTTTCCTGTGTCATGAAAGAGGCGGCAGACTCAAAGGATGCGCGTCGTCGCGTCCAACAAGGCGACCGTAGAGGCTGGGCCGGTCACCGCGAGCTGTCCCTCGACGAGGACAGGTTCAAGGATTGGGGGAGCACTTTCGCTGGCGGCAGAGTTGATTTTGATCGTCGCCCCGGGGTCGTGGATCACGCCGCAGAGCTGGCAGACACCAGGCGACGACTCGGATGGAGCGAATTCGCGCCCGTCGAGGCTCGGCGCGAGATATCCGCGGACCCGAACAGTGCGACCCATCATGGAGCGGGCCAGATCTGAAGCCTGTCCCTCAGGTCCAACAAGATCGGCCAAAGGCACCTCGCCCTGGGCGGACGCGGAGGTGACGGGGATAAGTGCGATCAGGCCGGCAATGCCCGCCAGTACGGCGCGGCGATTGGGTTGAGGCGATACCTCATGGCAGCGGATCTTGGTTGGGAAGGGCATGAAGGATCCTCCAGACTCCATGCTGCCCTCATACCGTCCCAAGGCGCCGGGATCCGGACCCCAGACAGACATGGTTGCATGCACGAATTGCGAACGGCCCCGCCGGATGTCTTATCGTTATTACGATAGTTGAAGCTTATAATAATTGGTTGTCAAGCGGTCTGCTGGGTTTGGCGAAACGTCCTGAGGGTCACTGTAATACCTCCGAGCAACGATGCCGCGAATGCGATCACCGCAACCAAAACATGGGAGGCAGTTCCAACGCCATCGATGAACATGACCATGGTTCAACTATGAACCTCGGGTGGTGATGTCAAACGGCGCAGGTGCGTAGCACATGGGGTATGCACCACTCTCAAAGAGCATGGGCGTAATTTGCTATAGACGCCTTTAACGGATGCTTTTTCGGCCGAAAGCGCGGCTGGCGGTCAGGATCCCGCCCAGTCTGAGCTGAAAGCAAGAATGAAGGCAAGGACCACAAAGGCGAGACCGGCGCCCAGATCGGTGCCGGGGTTCTCGGGTTCGGAGCTATCAATGAAGAAATAGGTGATCGCCCAGGCCAAGAACGTGCTGAGGAGCAGAGATACCCCCATGCCGTGAGCACGGCCATGACCTTCAGGATCATGACGCTGATCTGGTTCAGAGTTCGCCTGTCAGTCCGGGGCTGTTCAGTGTCGGGGGTGCATGCATCCGCCGATAACAGCAGTGAAACCTTGGGTGGGACTAATTGGTTTCATGTGCCCGTGAGCCAATAGTCGCCGATCGCGCGGATCCAGGATTATGTGATGACGCACATGGCAGCCGTCACTCGCTTGCGTCCCTGGCGGCTGTTGTCGGGATGAGCGCCTGCATCCTGGCCCGTCACTATGTGCAGGAAACTGGAGTTACGCCCCACGAATTCGTCGAGCGCGCCCGGATCGATGCCGCCCGGATGCAGCTTGAGGGCAGTGACCGCCCGCTCAAGGCGGTGGCGCATGACTGCAACTTCGGCACTGCCACCCGGATGCGGCTCGGCTTCCAGCAGCGGCTCGGCGTGACGCCGGCCGAGTACCGCTCCAGAGCAACACAACCATGACGACCCGGCGAAGACCTTGACCCGATCCAGCGCACATTCGACCGGATCCGTCGCTCAGCGAAACTGTACACAAGGTTCTCGCCGCAGTATCTCCTTTAAGGTGAAGACGCTCTATGCAGCAAAGACGAAGTGATGTGCTTGAGGTCATCCGTATCCGGGCTGCGGCTGCCGCCGCTTAAGACTACAGGTATAGGTCAGCGCGCAGCGCAGACTCCACTTACGGATAATCTCGTAGCTGATCTCAATGCTTTGCGCCACGAGGATAAACCTGACCTCAAGCAAGGACATGCCTTTGGTATGCGAATATTGGACTCTACCGCGACACGATGGCTTAGCAAACCCTGTAATGAAAGACGATAACGATGGACAAGAACCATAAGTTGTCTTCCACCAGCAGTCCGCATTGCCAGGGCCAAGATGACGCTCTCAGCCGCCGTGTTCTTATTGCGGGAGGAGGAATTGGCGGACTGGTACTGGCATTGTCATTGCATCAGCTGGGCGTTCCTTGCACTGTCTTCGAGGCTGCCACGGAAGTCCGAGAACTCGGCGTCGGCATCAATATTCTCCCGCACAGCGCCCGTACGCTTAAGTCGCTCGGCCTTTTAGGCGAGCTCGACGACGCCGCAATCCGTACGCGCGAACTGCGATATGTGAACCACCTTGGGAAACAGATCTGGAGTGGCCTTCGCGGCCTCTGGGGCGGGTACGACACACCCCAACTCTCAATCCATCGTGGTAGATTCCACGGCATTCTCTGGCGAGCGGCGCAGGCGCGGTTGCCGGCAGGCGGGTTGCGCAACGGTTACCGTCTGCAGGGCTTCGCCCAAGACAGCGAGGGCGTTACAGCGCGCTTCACGCTGGCCGACGGAGCCGAAGCAGAGGAGCGTGGCGATGTACTGGTAGGCGCTGACGGCATCCACTCAGTGGTACGAGCCCTGCTACATCCCAGAGACGGGGGGATTCGCTGGCAAGGCAATCAGCTGTGGCGTGGAGCAGTGGATTGGCCTATTTTCGAGGGTGGCAATGTCATGGTGATTGCTGCTGACTCGATGGCCAAGCTGACTGTCTATCCGATCGCTGAGGGCAGATCCGCTGGAACGCGGCTAACCAATTGGGTGATGAATGGGAAAGTCGCAAGTGCGGCGTCACCGCCGCCCACACGTGAAAGCTGGTCTCGCCTCGGCAACCTTGAGGAGGTGCTCCCGTTCGCAAAGCGTCTTCAGCTACCTTTCCTCGATGTTGAGGCGCTGATCCGGGCCACACCTAAGTTTTTTGAGTACCCGGAGTGCGATCGCGATCCGCTTCCCTGGTGGTCTCAAGGGCGTGTGACACTGCTGGGCGATGCGGCACATCCCATGTATCCCACCGGCTCGAATGGCTCAGCCCAGGCTATTCTCGATGCGAGATGCCTGGCGAGGCTCTTGTCCGAACTAGCACCTGAGGCGGCATTCAACGCCTATGAGGCCGAGAGGCTGCAAAAGACTTCCGAGGTTGTGCTCAACAATCGGAGAGGCGGGCCCGAGCGCGTGCTGAATCTGGTAGCCCAGAGAGCACCGAAAGGTTTCGACCGCCTGGAGGACGTGATCACATCTGAAGAAATCGCTGACATCGTTGGCAGCTACGCACGATTAACAGGGCTCGCTGATCCCCAGTAGAGCTCCCTTTCATCAGCAATTCGAAGGGGAACGAAGCGTGCGTGCCATGGCTATGGTGTTCCGCTTCCATCGTTCCACGCAGGGTTGCCGGAGTTGGATGGCGTCACGGGTCGCCGTCAAATTGTTAAGAGGGGTGTCCGGCGCTGACGAGTGGTGTGGACAGATACCATCAGGATCGTGATGTCCGGACTAAGATCGGGCTGCTTCTCAATCTGCGGGCTATCGCTAGCCTCACCATCTGTCAGGCAAATGCTAAGCAGTTCGCCATGGTCTGGGCAGACGGAAAGAATTGTAGGGGAAGGTATCCTGGACCGGGAGCGGGCGTCGTTATGTTTCAGGCATTGATCCCAAAATCTGGTGACAACGACCAATGTTCAAGAGATAATGCGGCATCCGCTGCATCGCCTTTCGACCCTGTTCCTGAAGCGAAGAGGGCTTCCGGCGCACTTTTGCTAGGATAGGAAGCCGATGGGCTGACGCTGGGGACTTGCCTGCTTGAGGGTCCGCATCATGTCCTCATATTCCCGCTCCATCTCGGGCGTGACGGAGGGGCGGGTTTCGCGCAGAGCCTGCTCGAACTGCGCCATGGTCACGTGCTCGGCCTGAAGCGATTCCCTGAGGGCGAGGAGACCGGCCCGGCGGGTGAGATCCTCGAGATCGGCGCCGGTGAACCGGGCGGTCCGCTCGGCGATGATGTCGAGGTCCACATCGGGGCCGAGGGGCATGTCCTTGGTGTGGATCCCGAGGATGTGCCGGCGGCCCTGAGCGTCGGGAACCGGCACGTAGATCAGCTCGTCGAAGCGTCCCGGCCGGAGCAGGGCAGGGTCGATCAGGTTCGGCCTGTTCGTGGCCGCCATGACGACGACGCCCTGCAGTTCCTCCAGGCCGTCCATCTCGGCCAGGATCGTGTTCACCACCCGCTCCGTGACCGCAGGTTCGCCGAGGCCGCCGCCGCGCACCGGGGCGAGGGAATCGATCTCGTCGATGAAGATCACCGTCGGGGCGACCTGCCGGGCGCGGGCGAACAAGCGGGAGACCTGCTGCTCGGATTCGCCGTACCATTTCGACAGGAGATCGGACGATTTCGTCGCCACGAAATTCGCCTGGGCCTCGCGGGCGACCGCTTTCGCCAGGAGCGTCTTGCCGGTGCCGGGAGGCCCGAACAGCAGGAATCCCTTGGCCGGGCGGATGCCCAGGCGCCGGAAGGATTCCGGGCTCTTGAGCGGCAGTTCCACGCCCTCCCGCAGACGGGTACGGGCCTCCTCGACACCGCCGATGTCGTCCCACGTCACGTTGGGCACCTGGATCATGATCTCGCGCAGGGCGGAGGGCTGGACCCGCTTCATGGCGTTCATGAAATCCTGCCGGGTCACCTGCAGGCTCTCCAGCACATTTGACGGGATGCCGTCCCGGAGATTGATGCCGGGCAGGATGCGTCGCAGGGAATCCATGGCCGCCTCGCGGGAGAGGGCCGCGAGATCGGCGCCGACGAAGCCGTAGGTGGTGCGGGCGACCTCGTCGAGATTGACGTCAGGGGCCAGGGGCATGCCGCGCGTGTGGATCCCGAGGATCTCCCGTCGGCCCGGCTCGTCCGGAACGCCGATGACGATCTCTCGGTCGAAGCGGCCGGGCCGGCGGAGGGCCTCGTCGATGGCTTCGCGCCGATTCGTTGCGCCGATCACCACGATGTTCTGGCGGGGCTCGAGGCCGTCCATCAGGGTGAGCAGCTGGGCCACGATGCGCCGCTCGACCTCACCCGTCACCTCCTCGCGCTTGGGCGCGATACTGTCGATCTCGTCGATGAAGATGATCGCCGGCGCATTCTGCTGCGCCTCCTGGAATACCTGCCGCAGACGCTGTTCGGATTCGCCGTAGTGGCGTCCCATGATCTCGGGCCCTGCGATGTGGAAGAACTGTGCCTCCGTCTCGTTGGCAACCGCTCGGGCCAGCCGGGTCTTGCCGGTGCCGGGAGGGCCGTAGAGCAGGACGCCTTTCGGCGGATCGATCCCGAGCCGCTGGAAGAGTTCGGGATGGCGGAGAGGCAGCTCCACCATCTCACGCACCTGATCGACCGTGCTGCCGAGACCGCCGATATCGTCATAGGTCACGTCGGCCCGGCGGGCCTCGCGCGGCTCCTCGAATTGCGGGCGCAGCTCGATCTCGGTCTCGGCCGTCACATGCACGATACCGCGTGGCTGGGTCGACACCACGACGAGGCGGATCTCCTGCAGGCCGTACGCCGGAATGTTGAGAAGCCCGCGCATCTCCTCGGGCATGCGCGGGTCTGCCGAACGCTGCGAATAGACCGACGTGGAGATCACATCCCCGGCGGTCAGCGGACGCTGGTAGAAAGTGCGCTTCAAGGCATCGCCCGAGCCCTGCAGGCGCAGCCCCTTCTGGGCCGGGGCGAGCACGACGCGCGCTGCAGGACGGACCTCGGCGCGCTTCACTTCCACGTGATCCCCGCTGCCCACACCGGCATTCACCCGCTGCAGACCGTCGAGTCGGACGATGTTGAGGCCCTCGTCCTCCGGATAAGGCGCCACGGCGATGGCCGTCGTATGGCGCTTCCCGACGATCTCAATGGCGTGGCCTTCGGACACCCCGAGTTCACCGAGCGTCTTGCGGCTTAGGCGAGCCATACCTCGACCAGAGTCGTCCGGCCTTGCATTAGCAACCTGCAGGCGCACGACCTGCCCATCATCTGCGGTCGGCATCTTGCTGTCATCCCTGCGCATCTTGGTCACGAAAAAAGTCGAACGTCTCAGACGCATTAACGCGCGACAAATCAAACCATCCTACTGTGGGCCAGATTTGCTGAGAACGGATACATTCAGATGCTAAACTGATGACAAGGTATCGGCCACTATACTCGTGGATAATTCGCCGAACGGGAACTTGTGGGGCGCACTGGCGTCATTTCGCGCCGACGAGATCACCCCGGCTTTGATGATACTCAGGCTCATCATTTACGCTCAGGCTGGCTCTCTTTCGATGGCACGATGGCACCAGCGTTGGGGTGACGCTTCTCCACCTGCTCTCGCTGCTGGACGCCATCACCTTTCATCCGTCCATCGAATAGGAACGCCTGTGTTCCATTCGTGCTCGTAGCAGCCGGAGCCTGCGATTGTCTGGACGAAGCATCTTGAGCAGTGGCGGTGGTTGCGGCCAGTGTCAACGCAAATACGACTACCAGTCTCGACATGATAGGCTTCTCCTCTTCCTGCGCGGGATCAGCGCAACGGCATGTCTCGGCTTCAGTCACTCTTGGGGAGCAACTGGGCACCACGATGATGGCAGCTTAATGGATCCTCACCGATTGTCCTCCTGTATGGATTAGTCTCTAGCAGGGCCAAGCTGTCGAGCGAGCATCTTCTACCAATCCAACAATTGGCTTGTGGGATTGTTGCGGATTGGCATCACACACTCTCGTTTGCGTGCTTGCCGTCAGACCGGGTGCTGACGGCTTTGCCTGCTGAGGACTGTCAGGGACTGCCGGCCGTATCGACTAAGAGACAAGCGACTATCGCTGTGCCGACAATGATGAGGATGAGAATGGCAGCCAGAGTGGGCAAGCCAACTCGGGTTTCCCGAGCCAGACGGTCTGCCAACTGATGCCGCTTATAATCCAACTCCATATCCCTTTCATCGTGTCTGGAAACCATCACTGCCCCGGTCGCGGTGAGGCATGTCTAGCATGGTCCAACAAATACTCTCTGATCCTATTTTTAAGTTGAACCTGGGAACAGAGGGCAGCCCTCAAAGGGTGGATTAAGGTTCGGCAGCCTATCATGCGGCTGGTCGCATGACTGAACGATGATACCAGCAGATCTGACGGTTGAGAGTGGCGATTGCGGTACGAGCAAGGCCTCTGAAATGATCTTGGATTGCTTCTCCGGCGTCATCCCAGGAGGCAGAAAACTCGACCTCGTAGAACGCTCGCGCTACGCGCTCGACTTGCTCTTGTGTCATGCAAGTCTCCCTATGTTTAAGAGGCAGGTTATCCTATTTAGGAATTCACTGCCTTAGCTCCAACGAGGTACTCCTTTCGGAACCCTATGATGGGTCATTACTAAGCTTTCAGTCGAGGTAGACGCGGGACATTCAGCAGCGCTGGGCTCTCAAAGATCTAGATGATATACCCAAGCCCATATAGCAACAGCGTGGCAGATGATGAACCGTTCAGGGCAAGTGATCGACACGGTAAGCGCCCGCCGAAGTCATCCTCGCAAACTCCTTCACGGAGCCGCCTCAAGTTTACGGCACTGATAATCCAAGTTGGATCGTCACCTGACATGATCGACCATAGAACTGGGTAGAGCGGACGTGTGACACAGCCCTGTGTTCTTCTGGGCTGACCTTAATTGTATCAAAGCGCACCCGGATCCAGTCACGACAAAATACTTGTTCATTTTTCGTCGGACTCTGACGAGCCTCCGGTCTCCGGGAACTTGCGAGACACAAAGTTAATTCAGCGAACGGCCAGCTAGCGTTTTGCACAACCAAGATCCAGGCCGGAGCTGTGACAGCCAAAGACAGAGCGTCTAGCCGTGCCCGATCCTTACGGCGGGACATGCATGGGCATGGGGCTGTCGATCTGCCGCTCGATCATCGAGGCGCATGGCGGGCGCCTGTGGGCGAGCCCAAACGAGCCTCAGGGCGCCAGGCTCCAGTTCACCCTGCCGCCATGGGATTGGATTGGTGCGGATACGCCTCAAGTACCATGATCTAGGCCTGGCAGTAACGATCGCCTCCGACGACCCACCTATGCGGAACGTTTGGACGTGCCTGAAGCGCCCAGTCCTCCTTGCTTGAGGCCATCGTAAACAACGACCTTGCCGATAACTTCTGGGACCTGTGGCCAATCGGACGCCCACCTGCGTCGCCAGACGGTTCCAGGGAGCCATTCCAGAGAGAAGAGGCGAGGCCGAGGCGGAGAGACAGCTGGAGCGGGAATTGGAGCAGCATCTCAATGCTCTCGGGCGCCACCACGCAAGCTCCTCCTTGCGAAAGGACGCGGAACCCTGGTGCAGTTCAGGTGAAGTGAGGGTTGAGGTCTGTGGGCAGGGAGGCAGGATTTGGACGCTGCATCTCTGGGAACGGCCTCCCGGCGCTCTGGCGTTGAGCTACCCCCTGTATGCCCAGATATTCCTTCATGGCGCTGCGAAGGCAATTCTACTGAGGGGTAAACGGACACTATCGCTTTAGAAATCTGGTGCTGTGCCGCAGACCAGGTGCTGACGGGCTTGGTCGGCAAGTTCGGGACCGTGACACTCAGGACAGGTAGAACAACAGCCTTGAGCAAGCCACTGGAGTTATTTCCTATACTCCGGCGAGCATCCTTTTGGCTGATGCCAAGATCCTGGAGCGGTGAATGTCGAACCTGGTACAATTGTCAGCGCATCGCGTATTGCGGGTCACGCACGATGACACCTATGTGCTTGCAGCGACCCAACGGCTCAATGACCTCGTTTGCGAGCTCACTGATATTGCACATTGTGTCATTGCTTCAGAGACCGCAGAACCTCTGAAGCAGAAGATTGTCCAGGGTCTTGTTGGAATGCAAAAGCACGCTCATTGCATTTCTCAGGATATCATCAGGCACTACAGCCCGAACGCACAATGTCCCTGAGACAGGCGACCATACATACCCTGACAAGCCCTGAGATGGCGGTGGTTTCGCGGGAGTAGGTCATATCTCCGTCTGTGCGGGGACTGTAATTTTTCCGTTTACCCAAAGTTCATTGGCCGGCTGTGATGAATCTCACAGTCGACAGGAGAATATGACCGGAGGCATCCACGATATCGAGCCGCCACCCGCGCCACGATCCGCCGAGTTCAAGCCCCTCGTTCCGGATATCCTCGATAGCCTGCAGGGCCATTTCCTCGGACGTGACTACGTCCGACGCTTCGAGCCCCGGGTCATTGGGGATAATCTCGGCGCCATTCACAAGATGGACGAAACAGCGCATCGGCAGTCTCTCGCCTCCGGGCAGCGACTGTCACGCTCCCGCAGGCTAATCCGCGCCTCTCGGTGATCCCGCACTTATCTTGGGATGTTCATGCAGAGCGTGGATAGCCTCTACAATTCGCTCCATCCGATAGGGCTTGTTGAAGAACAAACTCCCACTCACCGGCGAGGCCGGAAGATCCGAGTAGCCGGTCACGTAGATCACGGCCACATCTGGATCTTGGTCCCGAATGCGCCTCGCCAATTCCCATCCATCGACTCTTCCAGGCATCCTGATGTCTGTGAGGAGCACATGAATGGGAAGGTTGCGGGGGAACAATGCCAGTGCCTGCTCACCAGTGGGCGCTTCTATGACCTCAAAGCCTTCGTCGCGCAGATGCTCTGCGGCACTCAGGAGAACAAGCGGGTCATCTTCAGCCACTAGAATGCGCATTGCTTTGCCCTCGCCAGAGAGGATCCGTTGCTGTTCCCAAAATGCGCCGGGATACTGATCCCGCTCACGACCACCCAGCACCAATGGGGCATCCGGTGTGGCTTCTGGCCATGGATAGGCAGGGATCCTTCAGGCAGATGGTGCATTGCATCTGTCATTGCGGTCTCGGTTGCTCGGCCAGGAGCCGTTCTGGTCAGTGCAGGTTCTGTTGCCGATGGCGTGCTGCGCCTCAGCCCGTCGGGGTTTCGGTGCGGCTCACCGGCGGTCCGAGGAACTCCACCTGCCACCGGGCGCCGAAGGCGTTGAGGACCAAGCGGTCCGGCACACCCTCCTTCATGACGCCGGCAAGCTCGGTGAAGAAGGCAGCAGCATCCAGGGCCGGCGTGATCAGGATGTATTGGCGGGCGGGCTTATCGGTCACGTTGACAAAGCCATGCTCGGCGCCGCCCGGGATGCTCACCACATCGCCTTCCTCGGCATAGAAGCGGCGGCCCTCGACCTCGTAGAGGTAGCGCCCTTCGAGGACGCGGAAGATCTCCGCTTCGCGATGCCGATGCCGCGGCGGGCCAGCTCCGGGCGCATTGGTCGTCTCGATGATGGTGAAGGCGTCACCGCTCGCCGAGCCGGGCATGCGGACGTAGAGATCGAGCCCGATTGCCGGGATCCTGATCGGCGGCTCCGCCCCCCTGGAATGGATGAATGCGATGCTCATGGACCTCTTGTCGTTTGCTCCTCGGCCACCGGGTACGATCATGCCGCGGCTGGCTCGATTTGAAACCTCATTCGCGGCGATGCGATGCTCGGACGTACGCGAGCGCATCTCACGGCCGGCACTCAGTGGCGCCGAGTCCCGCCACACAAACGCGCAACGGAGATGCCGAGCTAACGTGCGGGTCCCGAGCCGGTTCTGGTAACAAGGGCTTTCCCTTCCGCAATGGCGGTGGCAGTCATCGCCTCTCGCGGCATCTTGGTGAACTTGGTGAAGCTGATCCTGCTGTCACGAAACCCGAGCGTTGATGCCTCCATGTTAGCGCTTTGGGAGCGGTGCATCTTTCATGGGCGTCGCGGTCTGAGGAACTTTCGATATTCTGGTGATCTGCAGTCGTGGAGGAAACAGCCGACCCTGACGCCGAATTCGAGATGAGGCGAGGAGAGGTATTGATTGCAGCGGGCCAGGAGACGGCGTGTCAGACACTTCCACAGCAGTGGGTTGGACAGACCGGGCACCACAGGATTGCGGAGGTCAGGCATCCGTGACGTGTGGACAGGTTGTCCAGCACCAGTCACCTGAGTGAGCTTATCTGGTACGGCCATCCTGAGGCCCATCAGCAGGCACACTCCGACCGAGGAGCGGAACGCGGTCGCGTCCTTGGTGCTCTTTATGGTCATTGCGGCTTGCACTAGCAATGTTTACGGACCGCCGGATCAGGACAACAACACGCCAATGTGTGACAAATCCTGCCAGGCGCCACAACGCGGCCTGCCTGCTTGGTAACGCCCGGCTGGCAGGTCAAATAGTTGGGAATCCGCGCCATTCTAAGCGCGGATTCTGGTCGCACGTCCCTCGCGAAGCCCTACTCTCCTCCTCGGATTTTCTCGTGTGCTCGCACGCACATCACTCCTCCTGAGCAGGCGGATAGTCTTTGCCTCTTTTTCAGGGACAGACGATGGAAATCGGTTTCGGTCAAACTGCTCGGCATGAGTGCTCTCGATGGGCTTGCTTCCGACGGTCGCCACAAACATGTCTCGGATCAATCCGCGCTGGCGACGGCTATACGTCCTTTCCCACAGACCCATATAGCTTGTCATCGTGGACCGCTATGATGCAATTGCCTGCAAAGGGTAGGGAGCACTGGTCATGATTTGCCGATGGTCTGATTGGCAGGATTGCCGCCATGTCAGGTTAGTTGTTCCGATCCTCGTGGCGGCGCTCGCCGGACTTTTCACGGCAGACGCAGCTTTGGCCCAGGGAGCAGGATGTATCTTACATCCTGCCAGCGCCCCATCCAGGCAGGTGCTTCTCTGTCGGAACGGCCTTAGCCTTGAGGCTGAGAATGGTGCCGATTACACGCTTGAGGACAGCGACCGAGATGGGGAGCCGGATGTAGTGAATCTTCAGACCCGTGCGGTCCTGGTTAACGTAGAGCCCCGCTCCAGCGCACGCCACTTCCAGGTCCGGACTCCGCAAGCGATCGCTGCCGTGCGCGGTACCCAGTGGGCTGTCGAGGTTGTAGGGAGTAAGACATCGGTCTTCGTGCTGCGCGGTCGTGTTGGTGTCCACAGATCGAACACCCAAAGGGGTGTGACCCTGATGCCGGGGGAAGGCGTCGATGTCGAACCTGGAACGGCGCCGCTGACGGTTCGGCGGTGGCCTACTGCGCGGGCGAACGCTCTGCTCGCCCGCTTCGGGCGGCAACTGCAGTGAAGCGTCGCAGTCGGCCTCGTATAACTGTGATTGCCGTCCTGCTTGCAGGTCTCTGGGGTGCTAGCCTCGCCTGGTCTCATTGGCGCGGCGGCATCGGCCTTCTTGATCGTATTGAAGCACCACTCACGGACCTACGCTTTCTACTGCAAGGCCCACGGCCGGCTCCGGACTCGATTGCGATCATCGCCATTGATGATGAGACGGTGCAGACAGCCGGCTCCTACCCGCTCTCACGCATTAAGGTTGCTCGGCTGATTGACGCCGTAGGCAGGATGGGGGCGAAGATGGTCGCGCTCGATCTTCTCTTCCTCGACCCTGGACAAGCGAAGGCGGATCAAGCCTTGGCAACAGCGGTCAGCAAAATACCAAGCGTCCTTGCCGCGGCAGCCACTTTCGATGGCTCGGCTCAAACCTTACTTGGAAGCTCCGGCAGTGAACTTGATAGGGTACCATCCGCGCGCAGTATATTGCTACCTATCAAATCTCTCAGAGAGGCTGCGGCTATAGGTGCTGTCAACCTCTCCACGGATCCATCGGGCGTCCCACGTCACGTTCCTCTCTTGATTCGGTCCGGTGACCGGCTTGTTCC
This sequence comes from Microvirga terrae, assembly GCF_013307435.2. NCBI lineage: Bacteria > Pseudomonadati > Pseudomonadota > Alphaproteobacteria > Hyphomicrobiales > Methylobacteriaceae > Microvirga > Microvirga terrae. Next base: position 375,517 of record NZ_CP102846.1, on the reverse strand, counting down.
ATCATTCCCTCTCCGGGCAGCTGCTATTGTGGCACGCCACGATCCTATCATCGGCCGGAGCCAAATTGATGTCGGTCCTCAGACCATCAGTGCCGATCTGGGGTACTCGCTACCTCTTCGCTTCTATGGGCCGCGGGGCTCTATCCGCACATTTAGTGCGAGTGAGATTATCAAGGGGAGACTTAACGCAACTGCCATTCGCAACAAGGTGGTCGTCATCGGCGCGACGGTCACTGGAGGCGGAGACTTTTTCCCAACACCATTCGATTCCGTGCTGCCCGGAGTCGAAGTCATGGCAACCGCGATCGCACATTTGATTGAAGGAGACGAACTGATCCGCGATTGGCGCGTGCGGCTCGTCGATGGTGGTGTGGCAGTTGCTTTGCCTGTGCTTCTGGTGCTTCTCTTGTCATGGCATCGCAGCATCTGGGGCTTTGTCGCCATCACAGGTGCCGCCCTGCTTTGGGTCGGACTGACGGCAGTGACCTTTGCATACGGTATCTGGCTCAGTGCAGCGCTGCCACTGGCCGCCGCCACACCACCAGTAATCCTGTTCGGTGGAACGCGGCTCTGGCTCGATCGCAAGCGGGCGGAGGAGCTTGCCGAGGAGAGCAGCACGTTACGAAACTTTCAGTCCCCAAGTCTGGTTGAGAAACTGAGGCGTGATCCGACTTTTCTTGCCCAGCCCGTTCGACAAGGGGCTGCCCTGATCTTCATTGACTTATCAGGCTTTACAGGATTAAGCGAAATAATCGGTCCAGATCAGACGCGGGAGATCATCAGAGGCTTTCACACGCTTGTTGGTGATGAGGCTGCTCAACGTCACGGGGTAGTCGGTAACTTCATGGGCGACGGCGCAATGGTCATCTTCGGGATTCCGGAACCAAGCTCCGACGATGCCTGTCATGCGATAGTGACTTGCGTCGGCCTCAGCTCGCGTACACAGACTTGGCTCAGCTCATTGCCGGCACCTATTCGATCGCGCCTCGGCTTCAAGATTGGAGCTCATTACGGCACGATCATTGCGTCTCGCTTGGGAACTGATCATCATCAACACATTACAGCGATAGGTGACACGGTCAATGTGGCGAGCCGCCTGATGGAAGTCGCAGCTACCCATCGTGCAGAGGTTGCTTTGAGCGAGGATCTTCTCCGTGCGGCCAGAGCAGGTTGCTCAGCCCTCGAGTCCGGCCTGTTGAGCGGCAAATTTGAGGCATCGATTCGCGGCCGTTCTGGCACGATTGCAGTCCGACTTTGGCGAAGCCGGACAGGGGATCAGGCGAACACCACCTGACCGTCGCTGCGCCGAGAAATGCCGTGCTGGATCATAGGTCCAAAAAGCGCGGCCCTATACTGTGGCTAAGCGTCGGCCGCGAACGCTCCGGCCGGGAGGCGAAATTAGTGAAGCGAGCGGTCGCTTACACCTGTGGGGCATTTCGTTCTTCAGTGTCGCGCATCGAAGCGTACACTGTGTGGCCTGAACATGCGAGTGCTTCTGCAGTCAGCCGGTCGAAGTCACTCGACACACCGGTGACGAGAATGACCTTCTTGGTCATAATGACATCTCCTTGCCGGAAAAGATCTAAAGCTACGTCGGTTCTGACTGAATCGTAGTCGATCCGGCGTGGCGGCTTCGTGATTCACTTGTCTCTCTCCTCTTTGAAGGCGATGAGCAATGACCAAGTCCTGATCACTGGACCTGCGCCGCCGGGTGGCGCGCTTTGTCAGGGCCGGGCATTCCTGTCATTGGGCAGCCTGGCATTTGAGGTGTCCGTCGCCTTCGTGGTTCGGCTCATGGCGACGTACCGGGCCACCGGCAGCCTGGCGCCCAAGCCGGAGGGCGGCTGGCGCTCCTCCAAGCTCGACCCGCATCGCGAGTTCCTGCTCCAGCGTGTGGCTGACAAGGGCGACATCACCATGCCCAACTGGCGGCAGAACTGCTGGCCTTGGGCACCAAGGTCACGCCCGCTTCGATCTCCTAGTGGTTCATCCGCCAGGGCTACAGCTTCAAAAAGACTAGGACGGCAAACCTGACTGTCTGGTAGAGTTTGGTGGGGGTCTTCTGTACCTGACGGGAGGTGCGGGATGACCAGACTCTCAGGGCGCCAGCCGCCGGAGCGCAAGCGGGTGCTGCGGCCTGCCTGTCGGCTCTGCCCAGCCCCAATGCGCATCCGTTACGAGAACCACCGCACCCTTGTGACGCTGACCGGCTCGATCCGACTGCGTCTCAAGATCCGCTGGTGCGAGATCATTGGCTGCCCCCGCTTCCACAAGCCGTACCGGCGCGAGGCCCAGGGTGCGCTGGCCTTGCCCCAGCACGAGTTCGGCCTGGACATCATCGCCCTCGTCGGGGCCTTGCGCCACCGCGAGCATCGCAGCGTGCCCGAGATCCATGCGGGGCTCACCGCCCGCGGCGTCGCCATTGCCGAGCGCAGCGTCACCAACCTGCTCGACCGCTATGATGAGCTGCTCGCCACCCGGCTGATGGAGCGGCGCCCCTTGCAGAGGCTCCTGGCCCAGCAGGGGCGGGTCATTCTGGCCCTGGACGGCGTGCAGCCGGATGTCGGCCATGAGGTGCTGTGGGTGATCCGCGAGTGTCTGTCCGGCATCATCGTGCTGGCCCGCAGCCTGCTCTCCGGCCGGGCCCAGGATCTGGCGGGGCTGCTGCGCGAGGCCGTGGACGCGGTGGGCGTGCCGGCCGTGGGCGTGATCAGCGACGGTCAGACCTCCCTTCGCCAGGCGGTCGCCCAGGTACTGCCGGGCGTGCCGCATCAGCTGTGTCAGTTCCACTTCCTGCGCGAGGCGGCGCATCCGATCTTTGAGGCCGACCGGCATTCCAAGAAGGAGCTCAAGAAGCAGGTGCGCGGCATCCGCGGGATCGAACGGGCCGTGGAGGAGCGGGATGATCCCGAAGCCGCCATCGTGCAAGGCTGTTGCGCGGCCGTGCGCAGCGCGATCACCGATAACGGGCGGGCGCCGCTCGCCGCCTCGGGTCTCAAACTGAAGCAACGGCTCGAGACGGTGGCCGGCAGCCTGGATCGGGTGCCGCAAAAGGGGGCTCGCACCGGCGCTCACGCGGCTGCACCAGATGATCGTTAGCGCGCTGGAGCGCACCGCCTCGCTATGGCCAGATGTGGAATACGCCTACCGGTTCGTGCACGCCGTGGCGCATTGGCTTGGCAACCCGCACGAGGAGAGCGCCGCGATGGTGCGGCGGCGGGTGAATGGGGTGGTGGGTGCGATGCAGCGGCATCGGGCCAAGGCCGGGACGCTGGCCGGGGCCTTCGATCATTTCCAGAAGGTGACGCGCAGCTATCGGCCTGGCTTGTTCCACACTTATGGATGCCGGACCTGCCGCGCACCAACAACGGTCTCGAACAGCTGTTCGGCTCCCAGCGCCATCACGAGCGGCGTGCGACAGGCCGCAAGGCCGCGGTGCCCGGTGCGGTTCTGCGCGGTTCGGTCCGGCTGCTCGCTGCCACCGCGACTCGCGTGCAGGCTCCCACAGCGCGAGATCTGGGCGCCGCGAACCGGGAGCACTGGACGAGCTTGCGTCAGCGTTTGGAGAAGCGCCATCGCGCGAGCTCTGCGCACCCGCTCTCGGCACGATCCCGCCACCTACTTGGCGGCTCTCGAACAGCAGGCCGGCCAGCTAGCTTTGCCGTCCTGGAAAAAACCGGTGCAGGCCAGCGAACAAGGACGCCCCGAGGTAAGCCAAGCCCGGGAGCACTGGCGCACCAAGCGCCAGCCGCGCATGCGCCAGGAGCCGCACCGGCTCGTCCTTTCAACTGAACGGCCCAACCTGAAACACCATGCTCACGATCGCCACCACGCCGATGGCGAGAAGGACCAAAGCTGTGAGCAGCGTGAGCGAGACTGGAAACAGGCTCTCGCCATGTACGAGGCCAGTGTTCTTCATAGCTTGGCGCTCGTGGCGCAAACCCATCATGAACTGGATGTGATAGAGGATGCCCAGGATGATCATCGCGATGCCGAGCAGCACTAGGGCGATGCCGAAGTTGCCGGAGGCGGCATGAGTAGTTGTTCCCGATTCCCGCAGCTTCCCGAAGACTTGGTAGAACGTGAAGCCGAAGCTAATCAGCGACAGTGAGGTACGGATTACCGACATCAAGGTACGGTCGGCACTGATGCGTGTGCGCTGGAACGACATCCCCGTGCGGCGTGACGACAGCTCTACTGGAGTTTGACTGGAGTTGGACTGCGCAATAACCGTGCGCTTTCCATTATCGAGTGACATGACACATCACCTCGACTATTGCAGGTCGGGACGACGAAGCGGCGAGCAATCTGGCTGATCGATCCTCCACACGACAAGTCTTGCAAAAGAGAAGCGCAGATGGGTCGGCTTGCTGGTCTTCAGGCCCCAATGATAATGTCCCGCAATACTCGACGGCTTCTTGAACAAGGCCAGACGGCGAATCTGCAAGGGTTAGATCAAGCGTCTCCGGCCATATGCTCACCGTTGCTTTCCGGAAGCAACCCAGATCGCAGCTATTATCCAGGACACAATCTATCGCCTGAAGTGACAGGTGCCTTGCATTCCATGGAATCCAAACGACCTCGGAAATTGTGTATTTCGATCTGGTGCACACCGGCGCGACGAACTTTTGGCTGTCGATGTACTGTCTCGAGAGTTCTGAGGTTACTGTCGTCATGTTGCCACTCCTACGCGGTCGACAACTCCTCAATGGTCCCCACCATTCAACGTTTGCACTGTGAGGGCTGGCTTTGTCCAGACGACGCCTTCAAGGCCCTCGTCGTCCCTCACAATTCACAAACTTGGCCGATTGAGTGGACGGAGGTTGAAAGACGCCGGAACCACTCGGTCCAACCCTGGGCGACGGGGGTGCCACGGATAGGCATCGGGTGCCTGTGAGGTTCTGGTATTCGTCGGCTGTGATCCCCCGTGCCTTGCGAAGGAAAGCTGCAATTTCCCAAATCTGAGTATCAGACTGAGTCTTACCGAATGCAGGCATCCCGGTCATCTTTACCCCGTTCTTGACGATCCAGAACACACCTGCAGGGTCGTTGCGGCGCCGTGCCGCGAGGATATCGGGCGGCGCTGGGTTCATGCCGGACGCTATCGCCGTGATCTGTTGTCCGGGCGCGCCATGGCAGATCACACAGTTCTCGCTATAGAAGCGAGCTCCTGACTGAATGGCCTCGGCGGTCTCAAGGTTTGGCGGGACCTGCACTCCGCTCATACGGCGGGTTACTGAGCTTGAAAACGTCTGATGGAGCGCCCATGCTACTATGCGATTGTCAGGGCTGATTGCTGCAACGTCGTACAGACCTGAGTAAATGAAAGCTATAGCTACGAGCACAGTCACGACAGTACAACTCAGCACGGCGACCACAATCTTCATAGACGCTCCCTTTAGTCTCAGCAACGAGCTTCATCTGGATGAGCACCCCTCGCCACTATCCGCCGCGGGATAGATCTAGAGAATACGGCGATATTCTTGCCTCCAAGAACATTTACCCGCCCCTCCGATGCTAGTCTGCACATCAGGTAAGAAACGGGCTGTGCCACGGTGCTTCATCTGGTGCTATCACCCAAAAGGCTGGACAATGGCAGCAATCCAAACGTCGATGCCAGTACTGAACAGGTTCGCCCTTTCGCCCAGCGGCCCGACGCCACTCCTATGGGTTTACGGTAAGACTTTCCTCTTGGGATAGCAGCCTGTGACAACTGACAGTATGTCTGAACTAGCAAGTGCAGTCATAGACTTCATGGGCTTTCGCCAAGTCAGCGACTAATGATCTTCACGCAAGGCAGGAACTCCCACCGTCCGGCATCAAGGTCCAGACGATCAACCCCGGCACATACTACGCGTGCTACAATGAGACCCTGGTGGACAATCCCTTCCGCTGGCTCGATGCCAGCCGGCACTTCACCAAGCGGGCGGACCCACGCAAGGGGATCAACGACTTCTTTGCCACCTGCACCACCAAGGCCGGGGGTAGGAGCGTGGATCCTTATTGATCCGGCTTGGGTGCTCTTGAAATCCGCGTTCCTCGGCCCAAGTCGGCGGGATGAAGCATATAGACATGCGCAAGCTGCCCGCAGCCGCGCAAGAAGAGCGCCGGCGGCAAGTGATCGGCCTGCGCCAGAGCGGGCTGACCTATGAGGCCATTGCCGCGCAGGTGGGTCTGACCCGCACCGGCGTCTTCGACATTTGCCGCCGCTTTGCCGAGAAGGGTCAGGCCGGCTTGGCCAGCGGACCGCGCGGCCCGGCCCCTGGCACAGGGCGGTTTCTCCAGGCCGAGCAGGAAGCGCAAGTCCGCGCGCTGATCCGCCGGCACACGCCTGACGAACTCGGTCTTCCGTTCGCCCTATGGAGCCGGGCAGCGGTGCGGGCGCTCATCGAGCAGCACTGCGGGGTCCGGCTGGCGGTGCGTACGATGAGCACCTACCTGGCACGCTGGGACTTCACGGCCCAGAAGCCACTCCGCCGCGCCTATGAGCAGTCGCCAAAAGCCGTACGGCGCTTGCTGCGGCAGGACTATCCGGCCATTGTGGCGCAAGCCAGAGGAGAGAAGGGCACGATCTTCTGGGGGGTGAGACCGGCTTGCGCTCCGATGATGTGCGTGGCCGCTGCTTCGCTCCACGCGGCCGGACACCGGTCGTGCGCCCCAGCCACAAGCGCGCGGGGCTGGGCCTGATCTCGGCTGTGACCAACAAGGGCGAGCTGCGCTGGATGGTGCTCGAGGGCGCGCTCAAGGCCCCGACCCTGATCCGCTTTCTCGGGCGGCTCATTCAGGAGGCCCGCGGCAAGGTGTTTCTGATCTGGGACAACCTGCCGGTCCATCGGGCCCGGGCGGTGCAGGACTGGTTGACCGAGCACCAAGAGCAGATCGGGGTCTTCCACTTGCCCTCCTATAGCCCGGAGCTGAACCCGGACGAGGGCCTGAACGCTGACCTGAAGCACGCCGTGACGCGGAAACCACCCGCCCGCAGCAAGCCCGCCCTCAAGCGCGCCGTCATCAGCCACATGCGTCGGCTCGCCAAGTTGCCCGGCCGAATCCGCAGCTACTTTGGGCATCCGTCATTCCGCTATGCCGCGTAGTTCAAGTTCACCCAAGCCGGATCAGTAATCACTGTCTTGGGAGCGCAGAGGCACATGGAATGCCGATACGCCTATAGCACCTTAAGTGGAGCCTGGTAGGTACGCTTTACCGACGTCACGGTTTCTAGGTGATCGACGGGACTGAGAATCACTTCATCATGGAGCGGCAGCCTGCCGGACCTACGCTCGACCCGTGAGGACGAGGTGTTCCGAAAAGACTCTCTACGGAACGGTATTGTTCCTTGAAGCGCGATCCAGAAGGAATCACCCGCAATGAAGTGTCTACGCATCTATGCCACCCCGAGTGGCGACTCGCATTTCCACGAAACTCGGGGGGCCGTCGCATAGATTAATTTCTGTGCTTTGGTCATCCGGCGGGAAATTGCACGTAAGATCGAGGCGGAAGAAATGTATATGGGTATGAAAATTGGAAAGCGCCTGCCGCACGAGACTCTTTTCGGAGCAGATCGCAATCTGGTCGCCGAGTTGGGCCGCAGACCCTTGGCAATAAATTGTTTAAGCGTTATGGCGGAGGGATGTTTAGGTTCAATGAAGGCGTTTTTGATTCCGCTCTCGGGCCGGACGACATTCGATTTGAAACCAGCGACGAACTATCCAGGCTCAATGCTGATATAGAAGTCCTCAAGCAGCGCATCGCAAACCAAATCAGCCATATTCAGGAACTGACTTGGGAGGCGCAAGACTCAAGGGCTGCCAAAGAAACGCTGAACGAAATGCGAGAGACGATCAGAACCTGGTATGCCCAGCGCGATCTGCTGAACAAATTCGTGCATGTTGAGTCATAACTCGTTCCGATCTTAGGAACCGTCCGGCCTCGGAGTAGGAGCCTAGGCGATCGGCACTTATTGGAGAGTTGCGAGTGCGGCTCTGTCACCCCTGACGTCCGTGACAAGACTAGATTTGCATGCTGCCGTCGTCCAATGTTCGAAAGACTTCGTCGATGGCAGCCGCCAGCTTTTCATCGATGATGCCTAAGTACTCTGACTAATCAGAGAGTTACGTAACATCGCTCCGCCCATCAGAGATACCGCGAATGGCAAGGAGTGGAACGCCGTAGCATTGACTCACACAGCAACGCGAACGTCTCCATGTCGACCATGTCCGCGTCGATGAGGTCGTAGACCGCTCCTGATACTACATTGCCTCCGGTTGACAGGCTCGCCTCTTCGATGCCTGGAAGACGCGTCGGGATTGGGATAACGGCTGGGTGGTCAAGGAATGGTGTGCACCCCTTCTCAAATCCAAGTGGAGAGGCGTCGAGATCACGGTACGAGACGCTGTGAGCCTGGTACAGGACCGTATGCCCAAGTTTGGCCGAGCCTGCAGAGCCGAGTGAAACCACAAGCCGCGGCAGGTTGGATCGTGCGTCGAGCGCAGCGAGCTCCTGCGTCATCCCGATAGCAGCCTCAACAGGGCCGACCCCTGTGATCAAGGGCGCAATGCGTCTCCGCAACGCTGGACCGTATTCCTGAACTGTCGCCATGACGAAAAGCACGGACCTGTCCAGGACAGCATTGCATGTCCTGCTCACGGAAGCTCCTCAACCAATGTTGCCTTAAGCATTTGAGTACGATCGGCTATAGTGAGCCCGTACTGAGGATCTGGCAGTGATTGTTCGATGCAGGCGCCCACCCTTCGGGAGCAAGTGAGAAGCCTTCAAACGTGAAGGCGGGGGACACAACGCAGGTCATGAGCGCCCACCCAGTATCTGCTTGCGCTGCCTGCCAGTCACCTGCCTGAATAAGGTACTGTAGCATTTGCCCGTCGAGCAAACCGGGACCAAGCCTGATACTGGAGACTGGCCCGGTATCTGCAGGCGCCGTACTGAGGGAAATGGCATGACCCGCATGCCAAAGCCACATCTCCTGCGCGTCGACTCGATGCCAGTGCGACGATTGCCCCTTCTCCAGGAGAAAGTAGATAGCGGAGGCCGATCCCCGCGTCCCTTCGCGGGCCTCTGCTCGCCACGTCTCTCGATACCACCCGCCTTCTGGATGGGGCTGCAGTTGCAGGGTTTTAATCAGACTTGCAGGATCAATCATGGCCTCTCCAGAATAACAAGGTGCCTGAATGTTCGCGGCCGTAGTGTCGCTGGATTGTTTTGTGGACGGCGTACACCACCTTTGTAGGGTCTCGGACGCCAGATGTGAACCTCCGCACGAGAAAGGATCTTTTGATAACAACTTGCGTCGGGTGCATTGAAGGGACGCGCTTACACAATCGCTCACCTGCTTCGACACTCCTTCGTAGTGCGGGAGCATGCAGGATGGGCGAGCGCAGGTCGGGGGATAGAGTTGTGAATAGTCGTGGCCAGGAAGTTCTTGTTAAACGCTAAGTTCGACGGCCTCGTATTCACGATGGACAGAAGACGCATGCATCCGATGATCAAAGCCATAAATGTGTAACGAGATCGCCTCATCTGAATAATCATTGCTCATTTGATGAACGTTTGGCCCTGAGGGTAGAAAGCACGCCACAAACCCTGAGGGCCGAACCAATTCTTGTGACAAAGTAGCGCGTCGCTCGTCAATGGCAGAGTAGCGTCGTTCGACAAGGGTTCCCGAAACCATCCCGAAACAGCAGGAGCAGTGATGGTCATGGATCGCCGTTCTGCTTCCCGGTCCCCAGCGCATAGCCCAAACGCTTATATGCCTGTCTCCAAATAAGAGCGTTCTGGTATAGGCGCCTGTCTTCGGCTCTATAGAAATCCCGTCAATCAGGTCAGGCATTGAAACGATCCGCTGCAATACACCATGGGCATTCTCCAAATACGCTTCTGAGGAAGTTTGACCGACCTTACTTAACTGCTCAAATAATGAAGGCATATCGTGACTTGCGAAAGTGTTCATCATAGATGGCTCATTCCAGGGCTTTGAAGCACGTGAATAGGCTACATCTTTCTGGGGGAATTTGTTTCCGATTATGCGTCAGATTACCCCACGACATGCAATAATTTTGCACGCGCATTGGATTTTCAGGACGGCATCATTCGCGAGCTTGAGGTAGACCGCTTTGAAGCACTGCTTAGCGAGCCGCGGAACTCACCGATCTACCGACAAGATGGTTGCGCCATATTACAGGTGAGCGTTCAGCGCGTCTCGTACCCAGCCTTGGCGCATGGGACTGAAATGGCATCGCATAGATGGATGCAACCACGCGAGTGAACTACGCATAATTCAGCGGCACCTGGGTCGTGGCTTTCATTTCCTCCATCGCGAACATCGATGTGACATCGGAAAGTTCCACCCGAGCTATCACTTTGTTGTACAAAGCGTCATAAGTTTCGATATCCGGCACATATGCTTTAATGAGATAGTCGACATCACCACTCATACGATAAACATCGACGATCTCTGGGATGTCTTTCAGAGCTTTGCGAAACTGATCTGTCCAACTCGCGCTATGCTCGCGAGTCTTTATGGCGACAAACACTGTCACGCCCACGTTCAGCTTTTTGCGATCGAGAACAGCGACCCGACGAAGAATGACGCCATCGCGTTCCAGCCTCTGAATACGGCGCCAGCAGGCAGTAGGTGAAATTCCTGCTGCGTCGGCCACTTCCGCTACCGACAATGCGCAATTGTTCTGCAGGATCCTTAGAACTCTCTTATCTATCTCGTCGGTCCGTCTCAGTTCGCGGGTCATCCAACTCTCGCTGTTCAGGGTTATTTTCCGGAAAGTTCTGCTTTTGGACCGGACAGCGTTTCAGCTGACATGCTAGTTATAGATTGAGAACAAGTCTTCTCGCATGTGGCCAAGTTCAAGTGCCACATAGTCCGTCCGCTCTTCATTCGGCTTTTGGCAACTCACGGGTCTACTGTTCAAGCTCCGCTGGTTCTGACGCCAAGTGCCGTGCTGCATTGCCTCTTACGCGGCGCAAAAATGGAGCGCTTCCCGGCGTGCGTTGCGGCAGTATTGCAGAGGAACGAGCAGGAGACTTGAGACGTACAGTTGGAACGTCAATGACAGTGGCATCAGGTTGGAATGCTGAGCACAGACTTGCGCATAGGCCAGTTAACGCCTGACATTGTGGGCAGATCCTTCCAAAGCGTAGAGTGCCGTCTCCAATTGGTCACTTTTGAATCAATCTTTACCCGCTCGGTGAACATGGCATCTCGCTGGCGAACTCCTGCAGATCCCTACATTTGGTCATTCAGCAGGATCGGAGCGAGCTCTAAAGGGCAGGGGAACCTGCTCGGCTGGCTTGAGGCTGAAGTCATAGGAAAGTCTCCGCCAGGGTTTGTCCATCACCCGACCATCCGGGGCGATCCCAGGCGCCTCGTGGATAATAGCTGCAACGAGGGAACGCTTGACCCCAAAGACCGCGTCGCTGTCGAGGTATGGGCTATCGGCGGCATAGACATGGGTGATCAAGGTTTCGTGTCCAGGAGCACCGATCATGAAATGCACGTGTGCTGGGCGATAGGGGTGCCGTTCAGTCGCCTTGAGCATCTCTCCCACTGGCCCGTCATCTGGGATTGGATAGAACTTTGGCATAATTGACCAGAAGTGGAATTGGCCTTGTACATCCGTACGGAACCGTGCACGGAACGTCGGCTCCTCGAGGTCGCTACGCTGCACGTCATAGAACCCGTCGGGATCCGAGTGCCAGATATCGATAACAGCGCCATCCAGCATCTGGCCATCGGCCGACCGTACGGTGCCTTCTACGTAGAGGGGTTCGCCCGACTGTCCGTGTGAGACGTCCGCCCCGTGGGGCAGCTCAGGGGGATTCTGAACATAAAACGGGCCGAGCACGGTAGTCTCAGTCACCTCCTCAGGCGCACCATGATTGATCGCATCAACCAGCATCGACACCCCCAGCGTGTCGGACAAGAGGATGAATTCTTGACGGGTTGCTGTGCAGGTCTGCCCGGTGCGCGTTAGGAATTCGATGGCGTACTGCCACTCGGCGAACGTCAGCTCAACGTCGCGCACGAAATCGTGCAGGTGCTCAGTCAAGCTTATCATGATCTGCCTTAGGCGCGGATCGGGCGTTATCCGAAAGCTGTCGACAACTGCCCGAGTGATTGTAGATTCGTCATAGTCGCGCATAGTAAGCTTCTCCTGGAACACTATGGAGCGGCGCCCATTGTTCGCAGTGGCTGTCGACTTTGCTTAAGAGCAAGTGACGTAGACCGTTAGTTCTTTGGGGTCTATGCGAAGCTTTATTTCTGACGAAGATCCAAGCCTATTGCAGCATTGTCCCCCTGGCCACCAGTCCAGTAGCCAAACCGTGCCGCAGCCTCAAAGAATTCCTGAACCTGCACCTCTGAGATGGCAGCAGCCCGTTCACCTAGCGTTAGAGGCGTGCCAACCACGCGGAAAAACTCAGCCATTCGTGACGTACTCACCACAAGCGCGACATAGGGCGTATCATTCCGGTTGCGAAAAGCGTGCTTTGCACCACCTGGCACGTGGAAAATGTCCCCGGCCTGGATCCGGACCCACCGGAATTCATCGGCGGAGTGGATGAGGCCCTCAGCTTCTCCGGAGAGTCCAATGAATGTCTCGGGATCATCATGGCTATGCAGCGGGACGACGGTTCCCGGGGGGATCGTGCCTCGCATGACAGAAGGGGCATGGTCGGCTCCCGGTTCAACAAGGAGCTGGATTTGCGGCCCCATCACGTCGAGGGTTTCGGCATCGAGCGGATTGACGAAATGGGCAACAAGATTTTTGCTCGTGGAGTTGGGCATCTGACCGTCTTTCAGGGTTGGATGAGCCACGGGTCTGTGGCTGGCGACGTTCCATCACCGAGCGACAAAAAGGGCGGCGCACCCGATCACCCGAACCCTCACATCGTCAAACCGGACAGCGAGTTCGCGACGGAGATCCTCAAGTCCATCGCTCTGGTTCGAGAAAATACCCCTCTTGTTATAGAAGCGCATCAACACCTGAGCTGAACGCGAGCGCTCCACACCTTCCGACAGAAGTGTGGATCCAAACACGACGCCACCGGGAGCCAGGAATGGCTTTAGGTGGTCGAAAACTACAGCTTTCTGCACCAGGGGGCCGGGCAGGCAATGGAGGACGTAATTGAGGCCGATGGAAGCGAAGGGGTCCATCGCGGCTCCAATCGGTTCGAGCACATTGGCCTGTACGACCTTGGGCTGGTAGCGGCTGATCCGGGCTGCCGCCCGCGCCAGGCAGGCTTGGTTGAGATCAAGTAGCGTGATCTGCGGCTGCCGGTTCGGGAAGCGGCAGTGGTCCAGAAACCAGCCGGTGCCAACCCCGACGTCCAGGTGTCGCGCGGCGACGTGCCGGTTATATTGCTCGAGAAGCCGGCCGGTCGGGCACTTCCAGATCAGTGCGTTGGAAAGACCGAGCACCACCAGATCGTAAAGATCGAGTGTCCGCGGCGTGTAGACGGCTTGCCCGGCAACCACTGCCTGATCGACTTGCTCTGGTGCTACCATGTTTCTACGGACTTCAGATCCATGCCTATCGTCCGCCTGAACTGGCGTGACAATGCTGCTCTAGTGCCATTTATGGCTCTCAAGAGTTAGGCTAGCAACCCGGCGTATCCTGCCTATCAAGACAACACCCCATCATTTTGGGACAACAACCGTTGAGAGGGGATCCTCTATGCCCTGAGCCCGTTTCCACTGAGCTCAAGGACCTTGGCTAACACTGAGCCGACCTTGGCTCTGGGGTGACATACGTTTCGCACCGTCCTGATGAGATCATGGGTGTGCCTCTTCATGGGGAGCCACATGCCTGAGCCCGACGATGCAGAATGGCCGTCCCACGTGGATACGTTGGTCGCCGCCCGGCCAACCATCGCCTCCTCTTCGAAGACGGCGCTGTGCGGGTAGTCATTATCGAGTCGGGTGAGCGCGGGAAACTGCATCCCCATCGGTGGCTCAGTCTCATGATCGTGCTGGCCCTTTCGAACTACCGGAACTTCGACGCAAACGACAACGAGATCCGTCCGTCGGGCGGAGTTCCTGCCAGTCCCGTACTGCCGCGGACGCTACCCCTGCCACCGCAGCGACTGCACGCCGTTGAGGTCGCGGCTAACGCGCCGCACGGCTTTCGGGGCATTCGGATCGAGTTCAAGACGCTTGAGGTATAAGGCCCTACCGAAATTTTGTCCTCATGAAGCGGGTGAGGCTCCGCTAGGTTGCCGCTCACGGATGAAGTGGGTTTCGGCCTCGTCGATCACGGCGAACTCATGGCATCGGTACAGCGATCCCACCGGATTCCAATTGAGATACCGAAGCCGGGTCGGCTTTCCGCGAGCGTCGGTGATGGCAAGACATTGGTTCAGGATCCTCGCTCCTAAAACCTGTCCCTGATGAACGGGGAGCAGGTAGAACTCATCGAGGCGCACATGATCGGCAAGAGCCGTGAAGGCGACGGTGCCAACCGCCTGACCCATGACCATAACAGGGGAGAGTGGTGTGTCTCGGAACCGCTGCTGGTGGAAGATCCGTTGGAACGCCTCATCCCCTCTCCACCGCACCATAATGGGAGGGTCGGTGGCCGCCCGCTTGACCTCAAATGCGAGGTCTCTCGCCTCGGCCGTCTAAGGAATGGGGTCAAAGCTGACGTCAGGAGGCAGGGCAGAAATTTCCATCGACCCCTCGTGCTCGATCGTCGCTCTCGCTCTTCTCGGAGGTATGATAGGTCCAGTTCTAAAGCTTATGAGGATGCCGCCGCGGCGCACCAGTACTGGACAAGACGTGTCACTGCCCTGCCTTCATCCTTTCAACGGCTTCATTCATGAAGCCTGCTAGCATGCCAGCCAGTTCAGTATCGCTCGCGGTCTTGCCCACAGCCTCGAAATCCTGGCGCACCTTGCGGATGACGTCGGCGTCCCCGGCTTCCTGGAAATCGGCCAGGATGACAGTCTGCGCATAGGCTTCGGCGTCCGAACCGATCTTGCCAAGTTGCTGAGCGGCCCAAAGCCCAAAGAGCTTGTTGCGGCGAGCAACCACTTTGAAGCGAAGTTCCTCATCGTGAGCGAACTTTCTTTCGAAAGCATCTCCGCGATCATCAAAGCTGGCCATGCTCTTTGTCTCCTCAGGTCCGTAACTGACTGGGTGCAGGAGTGTCCGCACCAAACCTTGTCATACGCTACGTTGAACGCAGCCTCCCCTCTGCCTTGGAGCTTGAAGGACCACTGCCGTGAAAGCATGACCTGATGTTTACGCTGTCAGCGTTTGATTTAATCCCGGTTCAGGCACTCGCCTTTGCAAAACCAGCTTCGCTGTGGGCTTGGTGTAATTCAAGAAGGCAGCCGATCGCAACCTTGAACCGTCTCTTCAGAGCCTCTTAAGGATAGCTGCCGGCACCAGTTTGAACTTACCGTCCAACTCCGCATCAGTATCATGTCATGAACGCGCGAACCATCTTGCAGCGACTTCTCTACCCGGTAGGCATCCTTCCAATGGGCATTAAAGCCCCTGACGAATTCCAGGAGCCGTCCGGGTCATAGCATCTGAATCCTGTTCTCCCGAAGATATGAGGCGGCCTGAGCTAATATGGTCGGCATTGACGATGGCATCTAGCACGATGGCGTGTCTGATCACGCCGGAATGCATTATTCCAAGCTTACGATCCTGTGATCTCAAGCACGCGATCGCGCAGATGGTCGATATTGCGGCCGAGAAGGCTTCCTTCGCCCCTTGCGGTTCTGCAGACGGTTGTCGCTCGTGGGGAGCGCTCAACGTTCGGCTTCGTGCGAGGGGTCGAGGTCCCGCACGCTCCCCTTTCCGGCCTCGAGAGGCCTCTGGGCATTTTCGCCCGCCTATGGCCAGCCCAGAACTTTGGCGCGGCCGATGGTCTGCCTTCGGATCTAGCGTTTCTTCTCCTGAGCCCAGACGGTGATGACTCAATGCATTTGCGCGCGTTGGCCTGTGTGGTTCGGCGCTTGCGGGACCTCGAAGTGGCCGAATGCCTCAGGTCGGCCCATGACGCCGAGGCACTTTACGTGATGCTGACAAGCGACGCTTGGCGTGAGCACGATGGCAAGCCCGAGTCGGGACCTTTCGCCACACTGCAGGCCAGCAATCCCCGCTACGGCGGTGCCGGCGATCGGTTCAGGGATGATGAGTACGGCGCACAGATGGACGCCGACTACAGGATCGCGCCCACGTTCCGAGCTCTAAGGCACCGTCAGGACGCTGTCGCGGACGCAATTGACCGCGCCACGCAGCAATCTAGCGAAGTGCGGGCCTTATCAGCCCGGCCGGTTTGTGGAGTCCGCAGAGCCAGGTGTGGTACGCTCTGGATCGGGCTGTCTCACCTCAGTCATCAATGGCTCGTCTTCTGAGACGAACCGCCGAACCAGCCTCGATTATTGCTCCACCTGAAGGATGATCTTGCCCCGGCCATGGCCGGAGTCGAGCCGTGCGTGAGCCTTGCCGACCTCCGCGAGCGGGAGCACGGTATCGATCACGACCTTGGCCTGACCGCGCTCGAAGACCGGAGTCATTTCACGCAGCCGCGCGCTTTCCCGGGTCAGGAAGGTTCCGAACAAGGTCTGGTTTCTGGTATAGAGCGCGCTCAGGTCACCATCGGGTGGGAGAATGGCGGCGATCCGGCCAAAGGGCCGCGTCACCAGCGTGCTGAGAGAGACATTGCCGCCTGCCGTATCGAACGACGCATCGACCCCGTCTCCGCCCGTGGCTCCTAGGATCCGTTCAGCCACGTCGGCATCACGGTAATCCACCGCCATGTCCGCTCCCAGCTCCTGCACGGCTGAGTGGTTGACCTCGCTGGCCGTTGCGATGACCCGCGCACCCGCGGCTTTGGCAAACTGGATGGCAAAG
The DNA here is from genome assembly GCF_013307435.2 of Microvirga terrae. Lineage (NCBI taxonomy): Bacteria > Pseudomonadati > Pseudomonadota > Alphaproteobacteria > Hyphomicrobiales > Methylobacteriaceae > Microvirga > Microvirga terrae. Next base: position 358,626 of record NZ_CP102846.1, on the reverse strand, counting down.
GAGCCAACACCGCCGGCACCCCCGTGGATCAGCACCGTCTCACCCGGACGGACATTCAGGCGACGGACGATCGCCTCCCAGGCCGTGCCACCAGCCAGGGGAATACCGGCCGCCTCGACATGGCTGAGATTCGCCGGCTTGGGCGCAACGATGCTTCCTGGGGCGATTGTGTATTCCGCATAGCTCCCGTGTCGATTGCCGAAGATCTCAGGTGTGTAGAACACCTCATCACCCACTTGGAACTCGGCCACACCCGGTCCGAGCCCCTCGATGACCCCAGACACGTCATAGCCGAGCACGGCAGGAAGCGGGATCTGTGCCCAGGTTCCCGCCTGACGGATCTTTGCATCCACTGGATTAGTACCGGAAACGACCACCCGCACGAGAACTTCGCCTGGACCAGGCGCTGGCCTTTCGATGTCCTGAAGCTCGAACACGTCTGGATCGCCGAACCGTGTGATTACCATTGCAAGCATGTTTTGGTCTCCACTTGATGGGAGCCATGTGGATCAGGGTAAGGCCGGTTCAAGCGTGCGCGGTCTCTGCTCGTCTTGCCTGCCGACCTGCGGATGTCGGGGTTTCGACGGAGCCAAAGGGGGCTGAGGATCCGCTGTCGTGCGGCGAAGCGAACCCTCACAGGGCCAAGCTAAATGGCTCAGCTTGATCCCGTATGGTTATCCCCCAGCAGTCTTGGCTACTAGCATAGGGCGAACCCTCATCTAGCAATAGGATTTTCCCTTCCGTTCTTGAAATTTCGCGGCCCCAGAACCGGATCGGGTGCATAATTATGGGGATGGGCTGGCCTCTTGGACGGGAGCAAGCCATGGGACAGCTTAACCGTCGCCATGCACTGCTCAGTATCGCTGCCGCATCTTCATTCGTATCTTCCGACAAAGTCGTTGCTCGAGGAGCAGCCTTGCCCGAGGGCCGGGGTGGACCCTACCATCACGGTGGATCGGGAGGAGGGGATCTCAACCCAGGAGGCCATACGCAAGGCCGCCCTCCTCAGCGTCCCGCCGATTATGATAGCCGCCATGGCGGCCCTGCTCGGCGGTATGCCGCTCATGCTAGATCATGGAACGGGAGCCGAAATCCGCCGCCCTTGGGCTACGCCATGGCGGGTTGCCTGATTGTCAGCCAAGCGCTCACGTTTTCACCGCGCCGGTGATCTATCTCTATCTCGACTGTCTTTCGACGGCAGCCCGATCCTGGTGGTCCGGTAATGGTGCCGCTGATCTCGAAATGAAGCCGGAGGCCGTGTCACAGGCTGCTGAGTGGCATGCTTGAGAGTTATACAGGAGGCTCGTGCTTTTGAAAGGTCAATCCGTTCTGGTATTGGGCGTCTCTTCTGGCATCGATGCCGAGGTTGGGCTGGCGCTCGCGGCAGCGGGAGCCGAGATTGCAATCAACGATCATACCGGACTTGAGGCTGCGGGAAGGATCACGTCAAACATCCCGTCACGCGGTGGCGAGACTTTCGCCATTGAGGCGGATGTCTAAGACGAACGAGACATCAAGGCAATGATCGCTCCTTCAGCCGAGTGACTTGGCCGCCGTGAAGTTCTGGTGCCGAATTCCGGTATGCCGAAGGATGCATCGTTCCAGGCTTCTTCGCTCGCAGACTGGCGACGTGTTATCGACGTTGGGCGGCGTGACTGGCCACGGCACGGCTCGTGCGAGACATTCTAGTCTGAGGGCGGTCACAAGCCACTCTGCCGACGTGAGCGCATCATGACGCGGTGCAAGTCAGCCGGGCAGGCCCTGCGCTTTCTCTCAGCTCACGATCAGGTTACAAACCTCTTCCGCCGCCATGCCAACATCACCGCTGCCGGATCATAGTCAGACCTGGTGCCCAAGCTTTTCCGATGCGGGCCGAGCTGGCAAGCATTAAAGTGAACCCCTGTGACCCGGCGACCCGATCGTGCGCTTTGCCCTCAGCCCGTTAATTTGACGATGTCGGTTGACGCGGCCATTCTCCAATTGTGAGTTTCCTTGGTGGGGTGACGTTCCATGTATAGCACCGCGCGCGGCGACGTCTGGAGCTTCAGGTCTGTATCAGCGCTGCTTGCTTATGGAGTAACGACTTCGCTGGTCGCATGTGGTGCGGCTGCTCAGGACAACGCACGGCCCCTTAGACCTCCGGAGCCATGTAGCGCATCCGAGACACTGGCAAGCACCTGGACGATACAAGGCTTTCCCAAGGACCTGGACACCACTGGGCTCCAACTCTGCGTCAATTACACCGCCGAGGCTCTGGCAAACCTGAAGGGCGGCGTCCGGACTGGCCCGATCTATGAAGGAAAGCTGGAAGGCATCGTGCATGCCGACTTGCATACCCTCGTAGGGTGGCCCGGGGCGACGATCCACGCAAACTTCCTCCAGATCCACGGGCGGGGACTGTCTCGCTACTATCTCAGCAATCTCCTGACCGTCAGTGGCATTGAGGCCCTTCCCTCGACACGGCTGCAGGAGGTCTGGCTCGAACAGGAAATCGGGACATGGGCATCAATCCGCATCGGGCAGATGGCCGTCGACTCGGAATTCCTGACAAGCAGCTACGCAGGGCTGTTCGTGAATGCCACGTTCGGATGGCCTGCCATCACCGCAGCCGCCCTGCCCAGTGGAGGGCCAGCCTATCCGCTTTCCGCTCCGGGAGCGCGAATCAAGGTCAAATCTCCGGACACCCCACTGACGCTGCTCCTTGCAGTATTCAATGGCGATCCGGCTGGGCCCGGTGATGCGGATCCCCAGCGCCTCAACCGCAGAGGGACGAACTTTAGGCTAGATGACCCGCCACTTTACATCGGCGAAGCGCAATACACCTACAATTCAGATAATGGGGCACGAAGCCTTCCGGGAACCTTGAAGGTTGGCACCTGGTATCATACAGCCCAATTCAATGATCTCCGGTTCGACGCCGGTGGTTTTCCCCTGGCGGATCCCGAAAGCTTGGGCCAACCTGCCCGCCATCGCGGCAATCAAGGTGTTTACGGCGTACTCGACCAGACCCTGTGGCGTGACCGGAGCGGGGGGTCCAGCGGTGAATACTCGGGCCCGGAAGTCGGCATGTTCACGAGGCTGTCGTTCAGCCCAGCGGACAGGAGCCTAATCAATTTCTACGCAGATGCAGGCTTGAGCTTCAAGGGCCTCGTGCCAACCCGGAAGGACGATGTGTTCGGCATCGCATTCGGATATGGATCAATCTCGTCCAGGGCTCGCGGCTTCGACCGCGACACGGCTTTCTTTTCCCGAGCGCCTACCGTGATCAGGGACTACGAGGCCGTCCTGGAAATGACGTATCAACTTCAACTGGCGAACGGATGGTTCCTTCAGCCCGACTTCCAGTACATCTTCCATCCGGGAGGTCATGTACCAGATCCGAAGACCAATCCCGTCAGAGCTCTCCGGGATGAAGCAGTGGCCGGCATCCGCATGATCGCAACGTATTAATGGTTTCGGCGTTCCGGATGCTTCAAGCGCTACATCCGTCAAGGTGGACTTTCTAGGGATCCACCGCATCCATTTTGTTTCAGAGATTCATAAATAGCTCCTTTAATTCAGGAACCGAGCCGCCGCTCAAGGGCATCGGCGTCTATCTGCTCGGCGGCGCGGGGAATGCCAAAATCGGGTTCCGATTGCTCTCGATAAGCAGGCTGCTTTCGGCACTCCTTCATTCATGTCAATTACTGGGATGATCGCAACCCCTATCCTCCGGACGTCTCCCGAATCTGCCGTTTCTAATCAGATCCGAACGTGCATCTGCCAAACGCGTATCCAAGCTTCAAGTGAGGCAGCGAGCATCAATCGGGGCCAACTTCCGCATCTGCCATAGGAGAGGAGCACGCCGGATTGAGCAGCCTCTCCGCAGCCAGCGGATAGCTCAGAGGAAGCGGAAAGACAACCAGACCACACAGATGATGATCTGAGGCGGGGAGGAGTGATGCTTGTATCTGACGGTCTTGATCGTGCGCAAACTCTTGGGCCACATGCCACTTCCAAAACCTTATCGTGACATCTCCGCAAGAGATCATCTTGACTGATATGGACCGCATCTATGACGAGGTCGCACTGTGAGTATTGCCAGTCGCCAGATGCTCGGCAACGAGGATAACCTGCATCTCAAAGCTAAGAGAGGCCGGAATTCCTTGGTTTGCCATAAAAATGAATCTCCTGAAGATGATCGCTTCAATTCAACTGGTTTCAGTCTATCTGAACTGATCGAGAGGTATGATGCGCTAATTGGATGCTCAGGTATTCTGTGGGGCCTCGTAATATGGAGCCTTGTGAGACTAGAGCCTTTTCCGACTATTCCGAGTCGGAGGGATTCCGCTTTGAGATCTGATGTGGCCTGCTGGCGTCCAGACATGGAGGCACGGCATGGCACGCGCTTACAGTCAGGATCTGCGGGACCGGGTGATCAAGACAGCCCTGGGTGGCGCCTCAGTGCGGCAGGCCGCCGCCCGCTATGGGGTCGGCATCTCAACCGCCGTTCTGTGGGTGCGCCGCGCTCGATCCGGCGAGGTGGCTGCCCGCCGGCAGGGTCAACCCAGGCACTCCAAGCTCGACGCGCATGCGGCTTTTCTGCTGGAGCTGATTGAAGCCTCCTCGCATATCATTCTTCACGAGATGCAGGCGAGGCTGAAGCAGGAGCGCGGCGTCTCGGCTGGCATCGGCACGCTCTGGCGCTTCTTCCACGCGCGGGCGATCACCGTCAAAAAAAACCGCCCACGCCTGCGAGCGCGACCGGCCCGATGTCAGAGCCGCGCGCGAGGCTTGGTTTGACGGGCAGTTGGATCTCGACCCGGAACGATTGGTGTTCATCGACGAGACCAGCGCCTCGACCAAGATGGCACGCCTGTATGGACGCTGCGCGCGAGGCCAACGCTTGCGGGTCGGACTGCCGCACGGACATTGGAAGACCACCACCTTTGTGGCCGGTCTACGCTTGAGCGGGTTTACCGCGCCGATGGTGCTGGATGGGCCGATGACCGGCCCGTGGTTTGCGGCTTATGTCGAGCAGATCCTGGTGCCGACCCTCCGGCCGGGCGACGTGGTGATCCTGGACAACCTGCCGCCGCACAAGAGCGCGACGGTGCGGGAGCTTGTCGCGGCAACAGGGGCGACGTTGAGGCGCCTGCCGCCGTATTCCCCTGACTTCAACCCAATTGAAAATGCCTTCGCCAAGCTTAAGGCACTGCTGCGCAAGGCGGCTGCCCGCACCAAGGACGCGCTCTGGCAGACCATCGGTGAACTGTTAGACGAGTTCTCGCCCGAGGAATGCGCTAACTACTTCAGGGCCGCTGGATATGAACCGGAGTAAGCGGAAATGGCTCTAGCTGATTGACCACATGAGCTGTGTTGTCTGAGAGCCCACCGGTGTACATGGGAAAGAGAGGCCTTGGCTGGTCTGAAAACGTTGGCCTAAGTTGTGTTCTGCACCACTAAGCTGAGGACAAAGATGACTATTTCGGTATCGTTGTTCCTAGGATGGGCAAAGTGGGTGTAAAGCCCCTTAGCCGATCTCCCGGCTCTGATCGTAGCGGCTGCTAATACCTCGCTTCTATGGGCGACAACAATGGCATCGCCGTGGTGGCTGATGTCCACATGGCGAGCGAACCCTCGAGACATAGCCAGGCGCACTACGTTTTTCCACGCACCTTGAGGGCTCCACCTACGATTCCCTACTAGCCATGTTTGACGATCGCATGCACCGCATCGCAATCCTGCATAGCAGGTCACAGGAGACGCAGAATGGGTGATTGGAGTTACTGGGGGTCGAGACGAGTGATGGCTGTCTTAACAGTTCTGGTTCTTGCGCTCGACATCGGTGGTGCGGGAAGCATCCTAGCAATGGGAGCAGCAAAGGCCCGCAGGCAGCATATAAGCGTCATGACTGGGCCATAGACGTATCAAATAGCCCTATGAGCAGGTCGGACTTTGTCTGAACCCTCGTGAAGATGATTCATCGCCAGAGCAATCCCACTGGTGTGCGAGGCTCGGGACGGGGATGGTGCGTCATTCGTAGATCTACCTTTATCGGTAATCTACAGCCTCGCTGAGTTCTGGCATGAGGGCTGCGCTCTGCGTCGATGCTCTGAGTATTCAACTGTTGGATCCAAGAGGTTGCAACGGGCGGGGGGCAAATAAACAAATGCTCCGGCCTTGGTGTCAAATTTGGAAAGATCAGAGCAGGGACAGGCTCGGGAACGGTTGAATGGTTTAACACCCTTCATGCTAGCCATAATGGTATCCTTATTTGTATCAGTAGATGAGCTGATGTCATACAAGAAGCATACGAACATGCCTCGCGACGATATTGCGATCTGTATCGGCTTTTCAGGCGTTCGATCTGTACCGATTAATTCAAGAGCGCGCGATGTTGAGACGATAGGACCTACGCCGACATATCAGGTGATGTTCTGGCACGTGTGAATACAATACCATAAGGTCGCCCCACCTTTAGCATCTAACATAAAATGCGTCTCGCTCTGGACGACTGGAGGAACGATGGTGAGAGAACTTCATAATGCGGTGTGAGGCCAGATCCTTACATTCAGACACCTTCGTAAACGAGCTTTGCGAAGAAGGCAGGATCGATAACGAACTGTCCCCACTTAGCATCGAACGTGGCGGTTGGTCTTGCAGCAATCGCTTCATCCAGTGATCTACCCTGCTTCTTTAGTTCGGCTACATTGCTGCGGATCGAGGCCAGCATCTCTCGATAGTCTTTTAGTTCTGTTTTGTTGCTCACGGGCTGCCCATGCCCAGGAACGACAATCGTCTCAGCGCTTATGGTTTCAAGGATAGCATCGACGGCTCGGATCGTTCCGTCGATGCTTCCGCCGGTCGAGTAATCGATGAACGGATAAATGCCGTTCCAGTATATGTCGCCTGTATGGAAGATGTCGGCTTCGGCAAATGCGACTGTAATGTCGCCGTCCGTATGTGCATCACGTTGATGCTTCAGAAGCAGTGTCGAATTGTTCAACCGAAGCGACTTCTCAGCAGACATGGACTCGGTGGGAAGTGCCGCCGGTGGTGATGGTGGGAAGTTGAAATCCCAGTCTTCGACTCGTTGTGCCGACCTGAGGTGCTTGATCGTATTCTCATGAGCTAGAATATTTGCACCTTCCATTTTCAGCCACTCATTGCCGTCAGTGTGGTCGAAATGCCAGTGAGTGTTGATCAAATGCCGTATAGGTTCTGGACCGAGCGTGCTCATGGCCTCGACTATGCGAGATCGTGATGCCGAGATGCCCGCATCAATCAGAACCTTACCGTCAGATCCGGGGAGAACAGCAACGTTGCCGCCAGATCCCTCAAGGACACTGACATTGCCCCGCAGATGATGCAACTTGATGGGATCTCTTTCAGCAGCGGCGCGGATCACACCTACGATACCTTTTGCCTGAGCATAAGCCTCTCTCGGCGTCAGCCATCCACCGGTGGCGGCGAATATCGTGGCGCCGGTACAGCAGAGACAGAAACCGCGACGTGTCAAGCGGTTATGGGTGGGAGGGATCACATCTGCCTCCTAAGCTGCTTTGAAGACTTACTCGTAGTAAACCCGAACAAGTTCCTTGCTGGGCGATTCGTATGGCTGCATGGCCCCAAGAGCGAGGGCACTAGCCCGATATACCATGACGATGCTCCCGACGTACTGAGGGTGCACTCAAGAACCTATCCGTCGCTCCTGAGTTGAGAGAATATCGGTTTCACGGCTTCTTCGCTTACGACCCGAGGGGAGGTCGCTAGGAGCGGCCTCTCGTGTGCGGATTGATGCTATGCGATTACCACTTCGGCAGTATGCTACCGAAGCTTCGTGTGGTCTTTCGAGAATGCCCGATCCTTGTCGAGAAGAACAATCTTCTTACCAGAGCCGTTGGCGGTCGACATGGAAGCATGCCCGTTAGCCGATAATCAGTATTCAAGTCGGCGCCACTCAGGTGATCAGTCACGGCTTTTCGCGCTTCTGTCATTTGTCAGACCATGCGAGCGAACCGGCGCGGCGGCCAATCGTGCCGCCCGGACAGCGGCCCGCGTTTCCTGGATGGCGTGATCCAATAAGGCCAGCAGGATAGCCTGACTGAGGCATCCACGATCGTAAACTGCCACACGCGTCGGCAGAGTTACTGACCGCCACAACAGTCGAGGCCAAAAGAAATGGGCTGCTACTGCCGGCAGCCCAAGTTCAGGGAGGAAACGCGCCCGAGAAGGGCCTCAGGAAAGCGAATCGAGCACTATCCTGCACTGAAGAGTGTATGCGACCACGATGAACGACGGCAATTACATCAAAGTATCGACGGATGATCCACAGGTACAATGCACCCAGGACCGTGATGCGAGCTCTGTCACTCGCGCGACCAGTACGGCCATGGCCGCATTGTCAACAGTCATACTCCCAAAGTGAATCTCACGTTGGATACGTATGCGGTGCTGCTCAAATAGGCTGGATGGCACGTCTCGCGGAAGCTGACGGTGCTGGCCAACATCACCCTGTTGCCGCTGCCTACAAAATCACCTGAGTTAACCCTGTCGAGAACAGCTGGCAGTTCATCAGAGAGAACTGGATCTTGAAATGGGTGTTCACGTTCTACAATGGAGTTCTCGATCTCTGCTGCGCAGTATGGACCTAGCTCACGGTTCAGCCATAGACCATCATGTCGATCGCCTTGCGGGAACGGGCGCCTCAATGGTGATCCGCGAGGCTCGGTATGAGATATCAACTCGAGTTTAGCAACGGCCATTGCGAAAGGCTGCCCTCCTTGTTGGGGAGCTCGATTGGCCTGCCAAAACGAGCGGATGACTGGGGTGTCAGTGGTGCTTATGCGGCAGAAAACGAGTGAGAAGATTAACGCGAGGCTGCCAGTAGCATATCGCGCCGCTGACAAAGCTCCCTCATTCATCGTGCCCAGCCCCCAAACCTTAGCATAAGCCGACAGATACCTGCGTAGAATTGGTTGAGGCGCCAGACTGGAGCATTCTCCTTAACTCGGTGGATTCAGTCCAATGGAGAGGTGACAGAAACAAAGGTCAGAAAGGAGACGAAAGTGAGAAGCAAAGGATCGAGGAAGGGGTTGGAGTTGAAGAATTTGGCGTTCGGCGCAGACGTTACGCTTGGCGCAGACTTGGCCTGCGTCGCACTCATGTTTACAGGAACACATATCCTTGCTTGGAACACGGGGATCGTGGGTGCACTGACTGTTTGCTGCCGTCACGTCGCGCTCTCCCGCCTTGCAAAAATTGCAAGTCGTCAATAAATATGGAGCCGGCTCATGAACGACTTCGGCGCTGGAAGGATCAGAGACGGGGGCATACTGATCGCTCGTATCCTGCTTGCCCTCCTGTTTCTAACATTCGGCTGGGGTAAGCTTACAGACTACACAGGAACCGTTGCTTACGTGACGCAGAGCGGCGTTCCCTTGCCAATGATTGCTACTCTCGTGGCGATAATCGTCGAGTTCCTAGTGTCCATCGCGGTTATTCTCGGGGTCTGGACGCGACCGTGGTCTGCCCCCTGAAAAGTGATCCTCCCTGAAGTATGGCTTTTGAGCCGAAGGAGGACTGAAGATGGGCAAGAAGAGGCACACGGCCGAAGAAATCGTTTCCAAGTTACGACAGGTAGACGTGCTGACGGCACAAGGCCGGACGATGGCCGAGGCCATCCGCCAGATCGGTGTGACGGAGGTCACGTACTACCGGTGGCGCAATGAGTACGGCGGACTCAAATCCGATCAAGTCAAACGGATGAAGGAGCTCGAGCTGGAGAACGCCCGGCTGCGCCGGGCGGTCTCGGATCTCACCCTGGAGAAGCTCATCCTCAAGGAAGCTGCGTCGGGAAACTGGTAGGCCCCGCCCGCCGTCGCGCCTGTGTAGAGCATGTGATCGCCAAATATGGTGTCTCGGAACGGTTGGCCTGTCGGGTTCTGGGCCAGCATCGCTCTACCCAGCGCAAGGTCCCCCAACAGCCGGTGGATGAAGCGGCTTTGACGGCCGACATCATCGCTCTGGCCACTCAGTACGGCCGCTATGGCTACCGGCGCATCACAGCCCTGCTGCGAGACGCTGGCTGGCTCGTGAACAAGAAGCGGGTCGAGCGGATTTGGCGGCGGGAGGGGCTCAAAGTGCCACAAAAGCAACCCAAGAGAGGCCGGCTCTGGCTCAACGACGGATCCTGCATCCGGCTGCGGCCGGAGTACCCCAACCATGTCTGGTCGTATGACTTCGTCGAAGATCGCACCCATGACGGGCGCAAGTTCCGCATGCTCAACGTCATCGACGAGTTCACGCGCGAGTGCCTTGCGATCCGGGTGAACCGGAAGCTGAAAGCCGTCGATGTGATCGACGTGCTCTCGGACCTGTTCATCCTGCGTGGTATTCCAGGCCATATTCGTTCCGACAACGGCAGCGAGTTCGTGGCCAAAGCGGTGCGCGAGTGGATCGCGGCTGTGGGCGCCAGGACGGCTTACATCGAGCCGGGCAGTCCCTGGGAGAACGGCTATTGCGAGAGCTTCAACTCGAAGCTGCGGGACGAGTTGCTGAAAGGAGAGATCTTCTACACTCTGGAAGAGGCAAAGGTGATCATCGAGAGTTGGCGCCGGCATTACAACACGGTGCGCCCGCACTCATCCCTGGGCTACCGGCCACCTGCACCTGAGGTCTTGGTCTCGGCTTCCAAGCTGGCGCCCAGACCGACGCTGAATTAACATCACATACGGATCACCCACATGGGGCAGGCCAACCGTTCGCGGTGGTGCTCGCACTCTATACCCTTGTCACCGCATTCATCGGTCATTCCTATTGGAGCATGGATGGGGTCGACCGCTATGCAAACATGATAAACTTCTACAAAAACATTAGCATCATCGGCGGCTTTCTTCTGCTGTATGTCACAGGTTCAGGCAGATACTCGGTCGACGCGAAGCTGGGGTTGGCTGGTGCACCGCCCCCGCGCTTCCCGATCTCCTGAATAGGGTGCTGATAATAGGGTGCTGATCGAGCTCACGCGGACTCTCGCATCTTTCGAGCCAAGCTTGGCGATTGGTGTTGGCTGGAACGAAGAAGGGGTGACCTCACACTCGTTTCGTATTATGGAGCGAAGACGATCTGTATCCCAGATTGTCAATAGGGGCTATACAAGGCTTCTCACCATGTGAGCCCAAGCTTTGGAAATTACTTGCCGAGCCATATCCTATTCGCTCCAGCGGCACTCGTGCATTCAGGCATGTCAGTTCTTGGTGATCAGCGTTCTTCTTGTGCGGGAAGCGCCAGAATAGAATTGCCTCAGTTTGCTTTCTTGCAAGGCACGAAGGGGCGGCCGGTGGGCTCGGAGTGCGAATAACCTTAGGAATAGGCGATAGAATTGCGGCACGGTCTTGAGCGAGCCGCCTTTACCGCACCAGTGAGGGCTGATAACATCGGCCCCTATCCGGTTACTGGCATTGGCTGCGAGTTCGCAGATCAATCCTGTAAGTGGCAATGGTGAAGTGGCCGTTCAGGCGCGCTTCAGACGGTCACAGTGAGCCTGCTCCGGACGTAGAGCTTCGGCTTCCAGCGTTTATCTCCGCTATCCTCCGCAGGGTGTTGACTTGCGTATTTATTATTTGACGCTCGTCATGCTACGCGGAGGCACCCGCGCCCCATAGCGCCACTCCACTGAAGACGCCCACTAGCTTTCTGCTTGCCTATCGGTCGTGAGACCGGGTGGATCTGCTTCAGGGGCAATCATTTGGTCCCGAGCATCATCGAAGAACATCTCACCACGACCGTCCAAGCAGCCACTCTATGTGATTATTGTCATCGACCCAAGTTTGAGACGTCTCATTGCCGAGAAAGTGATATGAGTGAAGAAGAAGGGCGAGCGATCGCAATGAATTCACAGACATCATTGCTCTTTCTACTAGCTATGCCTGAGAAGATCTACAATTAGGGTGGTCTGAAACAATGATGCCAGCGGCGCGACGCGGCACAGCAAGGATCCAGTCGTGGAATTAGTCTGTCGGCCACTTTCCTCCAGACAACAGCGTTCTCTGCCACCCCGACACCCCGTAGCAGTGCGCTGTTCGTCTTGATGCAGGATACGCCCAGGTCCACTGGCCGAGGCTTGGCAGATCGACCAGACTAGCTTGGCTCCGCCCCAGTCGCGACTGCGATGATGGGCTCGGCACCGGCAAGCCTTCCGGCGAGGCCGGCTGGCAATCCATGCTTGCCTTCAAGTGCGCGCGCCGGATTGTAAACCACGAAAACTCGGCCGTCAGTGTCCTCTCGAACAAGAACTTTTAGCGGCAACTCGATCGAGAAGTCGGGTGCGGCGAGCATCAGGGGTGTGCCGCCTCTCGGATTGCCATAGATGATCAGCGTTGTCGGAGGCATGTCAAGACCGACAGATTTGGCTGCTTCGCGCTGGTCAATCGCTGCGAAGATTGTGAAGCCATTGCCCTCCAGTGTGGAACGCAGTCTCTGAACTGTTTCTGAAAATGTGAATGCGCTTACAAGCTTCGTCACATGGGTCATTCGAGCCTCCGTTGCGTGCCTCCTTCGTAAAATGCCCGACAGCCATTGGCAGGTAGAGCCCCACCGTCTGTCTAAGAGATCACTTGACGGCCGCGGCGGGGAAGAGGCCTTGGAGCAGATCGGGCATCGTACTACTATCAGCGACACTGTCACGAACCTGATCCTTCGCCAACCTGATAGTATTCTCACGTTAAACGTCACCTAGTGCATCCACGGGAGACCGCGTTCATGTTAGGCGACGACTCGGCGCACGACGTCGAAGTGTCCCTATACCTCATACGAATGTGCAATCGAATTAAACAGGCGAACAATTGGCCTAGGATACAGCCAGGAGCATTGTGGAGTGCAGCCATAATCTTAACGGAGTTTATCATGAAGCGCATCTCACGCCCGAAGGTCTTAGCTGCAAGCAGCGTGGGAGGGCTCCTAATAAGTGCGCACGCATCGGGAGCGACCATGGCACTCTCCACGCTTGAGACTCAGTGACTTGATAATGGCGGAATAGATCCCGGTCCGCGCAACCTTCTAAAGGATGAACGCTGGGAGCTTACGTGAGCTACATTGGCACAAGGCCGCCGAGTGGGCCTACATGCTATATGGCAGTGCCCGCATTACCGCCATTGACGCCGCGGGACAAAGTTTCATCGACGACGTCGGGGTAGGTGATCTGTGGCACTTCCCTGCGGGCATTATTACAAATGCGGCAGAACCCAGACATTCTACATGGGTCGATCGTATGTCCGGCAGAAGGTAATCGTAAATGCAAGTCAGGAATAGACGATGACTTTGACAGGTCGCTTCAATTTTCGAAAGTCGATTTCCGGTCGGCTGGTTCTCCAAGTTGAGGATGAGGTGCAATCCCTGTTAGGTCTGGTCGCACTGACTCGCCCCCGCAAACAGCGCTGGCGGGATGCTACAGTACTTGACTTGGCGGCAGTGGAGCTCCGCCCTCTGATTGATCTACGATATCGGCCTGACCGACTACGTTCTGTGAACAGCGATCTGAACTATCCGTCGAGTGCTGGTCCTTCCGGGACCATGCCTATTCCATACTCGGCTGGTTCGTCGAAGTCCGCACGATCTTGATCAGTCGAGCCGACGCGGGTCGTCTGGCGGTATATGCAATGTGCGACAGGATCTTTCTGCAGCATACGCTCTTGGAGCTTCGCAAAACGCTTAGAGATAGACAGTGCGGGTGTTGCCGGGTGACTGAGATGCATCGGCTGGCGAGTTTGAGGCAGTGATCAAGACGTCCGCGGAGTTCCTTTTTACAGTCCTTCTATGACCTGCGACCGGATCATCGAGAGCCCACTCTCTGGAGATCGACATGAAGCTATCCGTTCTTACTCTGCTCTTCGCATTGAGCTCAGGAGCGCTTCCGGCGCTAGCCCAAACTGAGGTGCTCCCCTTACAGTCGCCTGCGGAGCAAAGGGTTCAGCAAACGAATCGTGCCATTCAACGCGAGTTGCACCAAACTCAGGAGGAGAACCAGCAAACCTTGCACAACAACGAGATACAATCCGAAGTTGATCGTCTCAAACTTCACGACCAGCCACATCAGACATTGGGACAGGGTACCCGACGCAGTTGGTGACGTGTGGTCATAGATCTTGCTATGCCGCCATTGATGATCTCTTTCTATCGGGACCCGAGTACTCGCTACAGGTTTTTGCATGGCGCTCGAAACATTCGGTTCGGAATCACGTTTCCCTGCTTCATGTCCGAACCCGGAAAAGCGCCAACAGAGTTGAATGAGCCGCGGCGGCGTCGCAAGCCATAGGTGCCTTGATCTGTTATCGTACTTTACGGACCCCGTTGTTCGTTGCTCAAGTCATCATGGATAGGGATCGTCCTTCGCACGCCAGAACCCTGCTGCTTTTGGCATTGTCAAGGCTATCCAGCATGATGAGATGTATGGCCAATTAATCCGAACATCACGTCCACAACGGAGAGTTTCGCTCTGGAGGCACCATCACAGGCCACCTGTGTCGGGTTGGAGGTCAACGGTGCTGTGAAATGACACTATGTGATGCGGCGTTGATCCGCCGGGACGACGATCGCAACGCATCTTCAACCGTGATCTCAAGCAGGAGATTATCGCGAGGACCACTTTGCAATATGTCTCGCGATCCGATGAGCCAGTCGTTTCTGGGGTTGGCGTCCCACCCTCTAAATTGCGACTGGGGCAAGGGCAAGTTGAGCCTGCTCCGGCCGCACCAAAGAGGTGCTTGCGCTGTCTATCTATACGTATCCGGATTAGTCACCTGAGATCCACTGGCATTTGGCACGGGAGGGAGGCGTCGGCGCGATCCGTCAGTGTAAGGTCCGGGTCGATCATGCGACAATTCATCAGGATGCTCCAAGAAATACTCGGCCGGCCCTTGTCCACCATATCCTTTGGAGTGGTTGCTTACTTCTACATTGCCTGCATTCGGAGGCGGATTGAAGGGTCTCGAGGGCTCGGCTATAGCAGCAGCGTTGCCGATCAATAGGGCGCTCAGCCCAATAGTAAGAACATGTCGCATGTCACTTCTCCTGTTTGCGATTAATCGCTCACATGGAGATAGTCCCTGGGCACGATAGCTGCTCCTGTTATATCTGGCAGACTGTCAGTTCTCGCAGGCTTAGGTTCAAAAGCTAGTACTTTATCGCGGATTTGAAGGAATGGCGTTGAACTTTTAGTCGAGGACAGCGACCATAATTGATACTGGCATCATTGGATGGGTTGCTTCTATTCCATATCGATTGCTCGACCTCATGATGCAACACGCCACCAATTTACCGAGAGCGGATTTGTCTTGCTGCCTGAACTCTCCCCGTCACGGACTGTGAGGTGACTGGATATTCTCAGCGGCAACATCCTCCTGCCATGGCGGCAGGGTGAACTGGAGCCTGGCGCCGCGAGGCTCGTTCGGGCTCGCCCACAGGCGCCCGCCATGCGCCTCGATGATCGAGCGGCAGATCGACAGCCCCATGCCCATGCCGCTGGCCTTGGTCGTGTAAAACGCCTCGAACACCTGCTCGATCCCCTGCGCGTCCAGCCCCGGGCCGGTATCCCGTACGCTGACAAGCACATCACCCGCCTCATCCTGCTCCGTCCGGATCACCACCTCCCGCGCCCCCTCGTGCATCCCGCTCAGCGCCTCGATCGCGTTCACGATCAGGTTGAGCATCACCTGCTGCAGCTGCACCCGGTCGCCGCAGATGAGCGGCAGGTTCTCGGCCAGCTCGGCCGTGACTGAGACGCGGCTCTTCATCGCCTCGGTGCGGGTCAGCTCGATCACCTCCCGGATCGGGCCGTTGATCGCCAGCACATCCTGCTGGGCCGGCGCCTTCTTGATCAGAGCCCGGATCCGGTGAATGACCTCGCCAGCGCGCGCCCCGTTGCTCACAATCTGGGCCAGCAGCTGGCGCACCTCGTCCAGATCCGGCGGCTGACGCCCCAGCCAGCGCAGCGCCGCCTGCGCGCTGATCACCGTGGCGGCGATCGGCTGGTTGACCTCGTGGGCAATCGAGCCGGTCAGCTGGCCCATGGTGGTGACCCGGTTGGCATGCGCCAGCTCCAGCTGCACCTCACGGTAGCGCCGCTCGCTCTCGCGGGCTTCCGCTTCCGCCCGCTTGCGCTCGCTCAGATCGAGAATGTAGGCCACCCCCTGGTCTGGCGGCTCATCGAAGCAGGCCGCCCCGATCAGCACCGGCACCCGGCTGCCGTCCCGGCGGAAGAACTCCTTCTCGCGCGCTTTCATCATGCCGGTCGTCTTCAGTTCCTCCGCCTCCTCAAGCACATGCGCCTCCTGCCATTCCGGCGGCGTCATGTCGAACCAGCGCATGCCCGCGGCCACATCCTCGCGGGTGTACTGGACCATGCGCAGGAAGGCATCGTTGGCATCGAGCAGACGCCCGTCCAGGTCCCAGATCACGATCCCGATCACGTCGGCGTCCACCAGGCGCCGGATCCGGGCCTCGCGCTCCGCCAGGTCCTTGTACAGGCGAGTATTCTCGAGCGAGACCGCTGCCTGGGAGGCGAGCAGCTTGAGCACGGGAATGCGGGCCGGGGCGAACACCCGGGGGGTCAGGTTGTTCTCGAGATACAGCAGGCCGATGACCTTGGCCTGGTTGAGCAGCGGCAGGCAGAGCACGGAGCGGACCTGGTGCTGGCGGATGTAGGCATCGGCGGCGAACGAGGACTGCGCCGCATCGTCGAGAACGACGCTCTCGCGGGTGCGCAGGGCATAGTGCAGCACTGCCCCCGGCAGCCGGTCGGGGGACACGGGCTCGTCGCGCAGGCACACGCTGACCTGGTCGCCGCGGGTTATGGCCTCGGCGGCCACGTGCTGCTCGGCCCCGTGCGTCAGGATCAGCACGCCGCGTTCGGCGCCGGCCTGCTCGAGGGCGGTGCGCACGAGCGTCTCGAGCAGCTTGTCGAGCACGATCTCGCCCGAGACTGCCTGCGACACCTTGATCACGGTGGACAGATCCAGGTGTTCGACAGGCGCGGCGATCGTGGTTGCAGGAGCAGGCTCTTCTGCTCTCAGGTGCGGGTACATCGCCTCAAGGTGCCGCACCTTGCCCTCCGCACCCCAGTGCAGATAGCACGCGCGGGCGTCGCGAAGATAGGTTTGTGCGATCTTCTCGAAGCCGTGGCTGGCGTAGAAGCGCGCTGCAAGCTCACAGGCAAGGGCCTCGTTCTGCACAAAGCCATTTGCCTGGGCTGACCTGATGGCCTGCTCGTAAAGGTTCATGGCATCAAGCATTCGGCCTTCCAGCTGGGCAATCTCGGCCGCCGCAAGTGCTGCTCGGTCGGCAAAGTTCTGCGGGCACTCCTGCGCCCAAAACGCCAGCTGGCGGTGATGATCCAAAAGCGCGTTCATCGGCTCAGATCGGGCGTTAACTGGCAGGGCGGTGCAGTGTGCCACCAGCGTGAGTGCGCCATACAGATGATAGTCAGCGGTCTCTATGGAATGACGATGCATCTCTGGGATTGACGGCCAAGCTCTGTCTGCAGCCTGCAGGGCGGTGGCGATCTCCCCGGCCAGGTAACAGGCCTGGAGCTTGCAAATCCAGTAACGGTACGCCCGGCGTGAGCGCACCGGATGTTCCTCCAGGTCGCGCTCGAACGCCCGCTCATCGAAACCGGTGTCGTTGAAGGAACCTAGGCTCGGTGTCAGGCCACGCAGCGCCCGTACCAGTTGCCCAGTGGGTATGTCGGCGAGGTAGCTAAAACCGACTTGTTGCGAGAACCTTACAGCATCCTCCGCCTCTTTCTGTACTTGGGTCAGAGGCGCGCCGCTGGCGAGTAGAACTGTCAGCCCATGGTCTTGGGTATATGAGGCGTACACGGGGTCACCCATCTCTAGGGCTGTCTCAAAGGCGCGCCGCTGAACGTCAATGGTCTCCCGAAGAGGCTGTGTCCAGGGCGTGACAAGTGAACCATAGATCGTGTAGGCGCGGACCTTGAAGCGGGTGAGCCCCCGCTGCTCCACCAAGTCATACGCAAGCTGACCGAGCTGGAGACCCTCTCGAAACTTGCCAAACCGCGGCCCAAGAATCGTTGGAAAGGTCCCATACGCAAAAATCGAGAACTCGCTGTGGCCGTGCTCCAAACTGAGATTGGTTGCGCGGCCGACCACGAGCGCAAACAGATTCGCGTCCGTGAATGATGCTGGACTTACGAGCATCCCGAGCACCTCCATGGTGGCTTGGCAAGCGGGATCGCTCATCAGCGGCAGATCGATCAATGACTTGATTGTCCGCCCGCCGATTCTGCTTGCGAGCTGCTGATATTCCCGCTCAACCTCTACGTCGGTGGGATGCGGTGACCAGTCGATGCCTGCCCGTCGTAGATAGGCAAGTCCCCTTGAGACAGCTTGGTCATCCTGATTGTTGACACGATAAAGCGACAGCAAGAGGCCCGTCACACGTGCCAGAGCGAGGATATCATCGGTGCTCTCTGCCAGCATCACGAGGCGGTCCTCGGCGTGCGCCGTGGCGCCGGTCAGGAACTCGCACTCCGCCTGATGCAGCTCCAAGTCGAACGTCAGGCGGTAATGTTGCGACCACGCCTCGGCGCCTAGCAGCGCGCGCCCGGCGACGAGATAAGTCATCGCTGACGCATAGGCGGCGGATGCCTTAGCGCGTTTGCCGGCCTGAAGATTGAGTTCGGCCAGCTGCTCGCGCTCGTCTTGAGAGGCGATCAAGGCTGCGCTGCGGTTGAGCTGATTGACGATGTCAAAGATCGCCTCCTCCCGTCGGCCGGGAGGGGTATGCGCCACGAGCAGCCGGCCGATCCGCAGATGAACCGCTGCCCGCTCACCGTCCGGGATCAGCGCATAGGCAGCGTCATGGATGCGGTCATGCTCGAACCGGTAGCGATCACCCGTCCGCTCTACCAACTCCTGACGGCGGGCTGGCCACAGCGCTTTGTCAACCTGCTCCTCCGCCACCCCAAGCACCATCGACAAGGTCCTGATCTCAGCCACATTGCCGAGGCACGCCAGCTGCTGTAGCGCCTGCTGCGCCTCGGCTGGCAGGCGGGTGAGCTTGCCGGCCATGAGATCCACCACGTTGTCGGTGTAGCCCTTGGCGTGAATGCGCGCGAGATCCCACCCCCAGTGCCCCTCGGCGTGGTTGAAGGTGATCAATCCCTCTCCTACGAGCGAAGCCAGGAACTGGATGGCAAAGAACGGATTGCCCCCGGTCTTGTCATGAACCAGCGTCGCCAGTGGTGCGGCGCGTGCGGGCTCGCAGCGCAGCGCATCCGCCACCAGCTGCCTGAGATCCGTCTCGGTCAGCGGCTCCAGCGTGATCTCCGAGATTTTCTCGCCTGTAGTCCTGACGGCGTTGATCTTCCGCATGAGCGGGTGCGCCGGCGTGACTTCGTTATCGCGATAGGCGCCGATCAGCAGCAGGTGGTGCAGCTCCGCGCGCGTGAGCAGATCCTCGAGCAGCTTGAGGGTAGCTGTGTCGAGCCACTGCAGGTCGTCGAGAAACAGCGCCAGCGGATGCTCCGGCCGGGCGAACACGCCGAGAAAGCGCCGGAACACCAGCAGAAAGCGGTTGTGCGCCTCCTGCGGCGGCAGCTCGGGCACCGGCGGCTGCTCGCAGATGATGAGCTTCAGCTCTGGCACCAGGTTGACCATCAGCTGGCCGTTCGGCCCGAGTGCCTCCCGCAAGGCCGCGCGCCAGCGCGCCAAGTCCGCTTCATCCTGGCCCAGGATCTGGCGCACGAGGCCCTGGAACGCCTGCACCAGGGTGGCATAGGGAATGTCGCGTCGGTACTGGTCGAACTTGCCAGAGGCGAACAGGCCGCGCGGCGGCACCAGCGCCCGGTGCAGCTCGTTCACCACCGCCGACTTGCCGATGCCGGAATAGCCCGCCACCAGCACCAGCTCCGGCCTGCCTCCGGCCACCACCCGGTCGAAGGCGGCCAGAAGCGTGGCGATCTCAGGCTCGCGCCCGTACAGCGTCTCCGGGATCAGCAGCCGGTCGGGCGTGTCGTGTTGGCCGAGCGCAAAGGCGGCGATGCGGCCGTGAGCCTGCCAGTCCGCCCAGCAGCGGCGCAGATCGCGCTCAAGGCCGCCGGCGGTCTGGTAGCGCTCCTCGGGGGTCTTGGCGAGCAGCTTCATGATGATGGCCGAGAGGGGCGCCGGAATGGGAGCGAGCCGCTCGTGTGGCGCCAGCGGCTGGCGGGCGATGTGGCAGTGGACCCACTCCATGGGATCAGCGGCCACGAACGGCAGGGTGCCGGTGAGCATCTGGTAGAAGGTGACCCCCAGGGCGTAGAGGTCGCTGCGGGCATCCACCGAGCGGTTCATGCGCCCGGTCTGCTCGGGGGCCATGTACGGCAGGGTGCCGGCGATGGTCCCGGGCGGCTCCGGCGTCTGGCGCTCGCGCGCCAGGCGCGAGGCGATGCCGAACCCGGTCAGGCGCACCTGCCCGTCGGGGCAGCCAACCAGGATGTGGGCGGGCTTGAGGTCCTTGTGGATCAGGCCACGCTGGTGAACCTGGCCGAGGGCTGCGGCGATGCCGATCGCCAGCGGCAGGAATTGCGCCACCGGCAGGGGTGAGCCGAGCCGCCGGGCGAGCGGCTCGCCGCCGGGATCCTCCAGCACCAGCACGGTCCGGCCCCGCTCGCGCTCCAGCTTAAGTGGGCGCAGCGCCCAGGCGGGATCGAGCTCGTCCTTCAGGCCGAATGCATGTGCCAGCCGTTCGACGCTGGCGGGGGACGGGTGCTCCGCGACCGGCACCACCGCCAGCACCGTGGTCTGATCGATTTGGCTCGGGCGTCGGCAGAGTGCGCGCTCGCCGTCCTCCCACAGCACCTGGAGGTCCTGAACTCCCTTGCCGCCGGCCTGAAAGGATGGGTCCACCAGGGCTCCTCTGCCAAGCTGGGTGTGTTCGGTTGGTCTGGTCACAGATCAGCCACCATCAGCTTAACCCCGCGCCCCTGCCAGAGCTAGAGATCAGCATCGTCAGTTTCGTTTGGTGGGTCTAAGCCACGATTTGCCTAACTCGTTTCGCGGTATCACTGTGCAGTTCCACTGTTGCTTGCCTCTGGTTAGGTACACCCACTCTTTCGAGGAGTGAGCAGATTCTAATGATGAACGGGCGGGTACTTCCGGAAGAACTTCGCCACTTCCACTACAACGGCTATTAACACCAGGCTTTCGTCATGCGCAGTGAAACGCATAGTCTTGTTGATGCGGACGCCGTGGTCTGCGGGAAGCAGCATCTTCTTCGACGTCGATGTGGGGCGCCGCATGATAAGGCTCCGCGGGAGGACAATTCCAAGGTATGAACAGCAAGCCCTGACCTTGAGCTCGCAGGGGCTACAGCTGCACA
Source organism: Microvirga terrae (assembly GCF_013307435.2). Lineage (NCBI taxonomy): Bacteria > Pseudomonadati > Pseudomonadota > Alphaproteobacteria > Hyphomicrobiales > Methylobacteriaceae > Microvirga > Microvirga terrae. The sequence goes on along the minus strand of NZ_CP102846.1, from coordinate 337,272 downwards.
TGCTAGATCTGAGCCCACAGGCTCGCGGTCGGAGCCGGGAGGCTGCCCTGACAGGCGTGGCTATCTAACAGATACTTCAACTCTGGTGTGTCGCGTTACCTCAGGTCGGAACCGACGTAAATCCCGCGTTTCCTCATTCTTGTGTCGCGACCTCGCAGCTGCCCTTCTCAGCGGTCTACTTGGAGCCTGGGCTTGGAAAACTGCGAGGATGTGCGCTGAACCGGGGTCAATCTAGGCTCCTGAGCAGGCAGGCTGTACTCGGAAGCGGCCACTAGGGCGCGAACATGTTGCGGGACACGGTGCGCGAGTATGCGCTGGAGACCCTCGTCGCACATGTGTCTATTTCGGTGATCGAGGAGACACACCGACAAGCTTGCCTGCGGATCAGCTTGGCCAAAAATGGCGCACATTAGTCCCTATTTTGTGTTCAATCGGGCCTGCCCCTGCAAACTCGCTGCCTTTATCCTACTTGTGGTTGGATAGAGGTAAGCCACTCTAATAGGTGCCGCCTCGAGGTTCGACCCTTCACGAGCAGGTGAATCGATCGGAGCAATTGGTCATGTTTGGTTTGTTGTACACTCTTTTGGAGGGCACCATGAAAGACCGCATTGAAAGGACGCATTGCCTCGGTCTATTGGCCAGCATTTCCATTCTATCAATTGGTGCGATTCTCGCGCCTGCGATGGCAGCGGGGGAAGGCGGAAGTGGCGAGGGCTCCTCAACCCTGCCGACCTGTCCGCGAGGGCAGGTCTACAGCCAGCAATCTCGCAAATGCGTTCATGCCCGAAGCGAAATTCTTTCTGATGATAACCTGACGGATTATGCATATGCATTGGCTAAGGACGCACGATTTGATGAGGCGCTAGATACACTCAATATGGTGCAGAACCCAAACACCGCGAAGGTGCTCAATTATCGGGGCTACATCACGCGTAAGCTCGGGCGGACAGACGAGGGCATCGGCTACTACCTCAAATCTGTGGCGTTGAACCCTCAGTACGCTCAGGTGCGTGAATACCTGGGAGAGGCTTACGTTACCCAGGGTAAGGTGGACCTCGCGAAGGAACAGTTGCAGATAATCGAGACACTCTGCGGAACACGATGCGAGGAGTACGAAGATCTCGCCGCAGCAATCGAAGCTGCACCCCGATGAGCATCACGGCTTCCTAAAGCCAAGGCGATCCGGCGCACGCACTGAGACCGTTCTAGGTGAAGGAGCACTGCCGTTGAACTTGGGCAGATTTATAAGCTGGAGTATCTGTGACAACCCAACTTGGGTATCAGCCCTGAAGGCAACCCTTGCTTCACCAAGCACTTGCTCTCCCGATGTGCTGGCTCGCAAAGGATTTGGCAACTTGGATCTAGTTACCTCAGTTGGAGCATGATGAATGAAGCACGTCTCTCAGCCTAGAGACATTGGTCAGTTACCTAGTATTTGAGGGTCCCTCGTCGGCTCGGGCTAGCGCAGGTCGGCGTAGGTATCGTCCTTTTGCGGCCGTAGGGGAGGGAGCTATGAAACTAAACCTTCGAATGACACCGTATAAGTGCCATCTTGGACCTTTGGGGCCCTGCAATCTGCTCCTGAGGCGGAGTTACAGGTCAGTATCGCGAGGTATTCCACGGTGCGCCTGCAATTCGCTTCTATGAGACTGGGAAGCATGAGGTTCTCCCCTGGGAAAGGGTCCATGTTAGCCAGCCAGGCTCGGATGAAGGATGCGTTCGGCAATGGACCACCGGCCTCAACCATGTCGACGATTACATCCTAGGCCTGTGCCCGATATCCTTGTCGAGGGGTCTTGGCACTGAAGCTGCCCCGCCATCGCTGAGGAGGTCAGTTCAGGCGTGCCCAAAGTGGGTCTCGGAAACTGTGTGGGCTATTCAAGCGGCTCCCAGGTACCTACTCTGAGCAGCGGGTTATGTCGGGGAATAGGTTGATCGTGTTGCCGGACAGCATCTCTGATTACCAAGCCGCAGCGATGATGCTCAAAGGCATGACGTGTAGTAGCTGGAACTTGATCTGACATTTGGCGTCCGAGAGTTGGTCGGGCTCATCTGTCCGATAGTGTGTTCAAGCTGCGATCATCTTCTCCTTCGCTAATGGAATTGCATCCAAGAAGGTTTGCATCGGCGTCTTGCCAAAGCACCACCGACCCTGGTGCGGCCGCTCCTCATTATAACTCCGAACCCAAGCATCGAGATCAGTCTGGAGTTCGGCGATCGAGCCATAGATCTTCTTGCGGAACGCCACACGGTAGAACTCATCCAGCACCGTTTTGTGGAAGCGCTCGGCGATGCCGTTCGTCTGCGGGCTCTTCGTCTTGGTACGGGTGTGATCCACGTCCTCGACCGCCAGATAGAGCTCGTACTCATGGTGTTCGGGATTGCCGCAGTACTCGGTGCCGCGGTCAGTGAGCACGCGACACAGCTTCACCTCGTGAGCATCAAAGAACGGCAGGACACGGTCGTTGAGCAGGTCGGCCGCGGTGATCGGCGTCTTGCGGTCGTACAGCTTGGCGAACACCACCTTGGTGTAGGTGTCGATGAAGGTCTGCTGGTAGATCCGCCCCACTCCTTTCATGGTGCCAACGTAAAAGGTGTCCTGCGCCCCACAGTAGCCGGGACACTCGCTCTCGAACTCGCCGTGCGCGTCCTTCTCGGCCTTGGCCTTCTCCAGGGCTGCCACTTGGCTCTCGGTCAGGATCAGGCCTTCTTGCGCCACCTTCGCTTCCAGGGCTTTGAGCCGCTTCTTCATCGTCTCGAGATCATGTCGCTGCCACACCCCACGCACGCCGGCCGGCGAGATCGAATGGCCGCGCTTGCGCATCTCGTTGGCAATTCGGATCTGGCCGAAAGCGGGTTGCTCCAGGGACAGCTCAACGATGACGGCCTCCACCTCCGGTGGCGTGCGGTTGGCCAGGAGCGGCTTGCGCCGGGTCAGCTCCTGCAGGGCCAGTTCGCCGCCGGTCTCATAAAGCTCCTTGAAGCGGTAGAAGCTGTCGCGGGAATAGCCCATCATGTGGCAGGCTTGGCTGACATTGCCGAGCTGCTTGGCCAGCTCCAAAAGGCCAAGCTTGGCGCGGATGATCTTCTGCTCGTTGGTCATGGCGGTGCTCCTTGGGAACGCCGAGGCCGGGCGCTGCGCACCCCGACCGCTCCGCGCCCGGCCTCGGCTCATGCCTCAGCCTAACGACACCGTCTGTCAGATTAAGTCCAAACTACTTCACATGACGGCCCGGGACCTCCTCCCACGCATCTGTAGGGTCAAGGAAAGCGACGCCATCCCGTTCTACGCGGCAGCCGGCGGGGTTGAGTTCCCTGCCTCAAGACCCTTGGTCTGAGTGTGAAATTCCGCTAATCCCCTTGAGCAATAGGCCTACTCGACCCCAACATACTCGTTTAGAAGGGTTCGCCGTATGTGACACGCCCCATTCACGAGCATCTCGCTTAGCTTGAGACTCCCTCTTTTCGGCGAGCCGCTGGCGCCTTCAGGTGTGCCCACACGCTCGCCAGCGAGGAACGCCATCCCGGAGCTGGATCCCACATTCCTGAACAAAGCTCAGCAAGCGCTTCCAGACGCCAGTTTGTGTCCAGCGGATGAAGATCTGGGCTGTGCGCCGCTAGCGGCCAGTTCCTCCGGGGCAGTCCGCCACTGGGCTCAGTCTGATGCCGCCACAGGATGGCCGAGAGGGTACGCCGCAGGTCTTGTGGCGGGGTCTTACCTTTTGGCCGACAGGCTTCAATCAGGGGCTCCAGAAGAGCCCATTGCACGCACCAGTATGTCTGCGAATCAAAGAAACGGCCGATGCCTCCGACCACACACGCCAGGGCGCATCAAAGGTCACGCGCAGACTTTACGCAGGTGCGTTTCGACCTACAGGAAAGCCCTCTCGACCACATTCATCGCGCCAAACTCCGGCGGACCCACGATCGAGTCAATGCTCAAAAGCTTGACCTGCATTCACATTGTGCAGTCGGCAGCGCAGCCAGATTTCACCCTGCATATTGCCTTCTTCGCGCTCACCGTGAATTTGCTGACATGTTCTGCAAAATGAGGATTGTGGTAATCCCGATAGCTGCGAGGCTCATGACCGCTCGCCAAGTAGCCATGTTGGGTAAAGACAGCCCATGCACCAGCACAATACTTAAAATTGTCAGACAAGCGCATCCCAGATGCTGTCACCACAACGTGAGATCGGTCAAGATTGGCTGCGGTAATGAGAACAACCACGACATAGAGGACCGCGATGGCAAACTCGAAAGTAGTCAGCGTATCGACAACGAAAACGCCTAAAGCTGAAACGAATGCGGCCACGGGCCAGCGAAGAGGCGCCTTCTTCCTTGTCGCATGCATTTCATGGGTCATCGTGCATTGATTTGGTGTCTGAAACAGGCTCTCTGAAGGGAACTAGAGGCAGCTCAGCACCAAATCTCCACTTTCCGAGTTGCGGGATTTCGGTAACGAGCTAATTGTGATCTCCTACTGCTCACTCTTGAGGTTGAGCAAAACTGCCGTGGTTGTCCCATAAAGCCCACGGTCACGAACTCTTCTTTGCTATCTCGGCACGCCAGGGAAGATCCATTCCCTCAGGCACGCTTATAGCTCCATTTCGCTCAAGCCTTTTGTAGTTGACCAACAAAGGCCGTCGGTGACTTGGGCCGCTCCGTTCGTCGCGTTCGGATCCTTGTCAAACCTCGTTACGTCGGGGATACCTACTTCGTGGGCTGCCCGCGCTGACATGGCCTCACAAGGTCTATCAAAGTAAGTGCTCAATTCGGATCGGCAGTTCACGGACACGCCGTCCCGACGCGTGATACACCGCGTTGGCTATAGCTGCCGCGACCCCGACCATGCACACCTCACCGAGACCCTTGGCACCTGCGCTGTTGAAAGTCGTGTCGGGCTTATCGATAAATTCCACCTCAATTGAGCCGATATCCGCATTCACTGGCACTAGGTACTCCGCAAGATCGGCATTTAAGAAGCCGCCATACCGCGAATCGACCTCACTTGCCTCACGTAAGGCAGCACCAATTCCCCAAACAACACCACCGCGAAGTTGACTGGCAGCTGTACGCGGGCTCATAACGCGACCACAATCAGCCACACTCACCACACGAGGCACCCTGATCCGCCGCGTGCTAGGCTCTATCTGCACTTCCACGAAGTGAGCGATATAGCTGAATGTGACGTAGCTTCCGAAAACCGGTCCACCTATGGAGGGCAGCCCCGCTCGGAGCCGGTCGAAAATTGCATCCGGCTGGCCAGGTGCTTTCCTCCGAACCTCTACCTCAAGCGACTGTCGTCCGCTAGCTTTCAGGATTTCCGCGGGGGACCGACCGGCTCGGGGACCACACGCGATCGTCTCCAGGGCCTTTAGCATTGCATCACCTGCGTCCTCGGCGGCTGGAATAGCGGAAGCAGTACCCCAGGAGCCGGCGGTGAGGTGTTGCGGGGCGGAACGGGTATCCCCAACCACCACGGTCACCGTCGTGGCGGGAATACCGAGCTTACAACTTATTGCAGTGGCGAGTGCAGTCCGGATGCCTTGCCCCATTTCATGTCCGCCCACACTAATAATGACATCGCCTCCATCAGTTACCTTCAGATGGGCGATTGCCGGCACGATGATTCCAGGATAAGCCCCGATCGCTACTCCCCAGCCGATTTCAGTGCCGTCGGAAGATTGCATGGACCGAGGTGCCATGGATCGGTTCGCCCAACCGAAACGATCTGCGCCTCGACGAAGGCACTCGGCCACGTGACGGGATGAAAAGGGCAGACCAGTGGCCGTGTCCGTAGTGGTGTCGTTGGCTAGCCTCAGCGCCACCGGATCCTGGTTCAATGCATACGCAAGTTCATCTACGCAGGATTCCATGGCAAAGCAGGCCGGATGCTCAAACGGAGCGCGCATGTAGCCTGGCGTCTGCACGTCAGTACGGACCAGCCTCTCCACGCCGCGAAAAGTCGAGAACCCATACAAGCGCGCGCTGGTTGCCGTGTATTCTCCAGGGAAGAGGTCATGACGCGACGTCTGTGCATCAACCTCGTGAATGGCCGCAATCATCTTGCCGGTCTTGTCTGCACCAAGGCGGATGTGGTGCCGACTCGCAGGGCGGAAACTCGCGTCATGGAAAACGCCTGCGCGTGGAACGACAAGCTTTACTGGCCGTCCTGTCTCTCGGGCCGCAACGGCTGCGAGGACAGTTTGCATCTGCAAGGAGTTTTTCTGGCCAAACCCGCCTCCAGCGAAGGGCGAAATCACTGCGACGTTTTCGGGATTGAGCCCCAACCCCAGTGCAACACCGTGACGGATAGCTTCAGCGTTTTGGGTCCCTTCGTGAATAGTGAGCTTGTCGCCATCCCATTCAGCGACCGTGGAGATCAGTTCAATTGGGTTTTGGTGCTGCGGTGGACAATTGATGGTCGCCTCAATCGTGACCGAAGCTTCTGCGAGAGCTTTATCGGGATCACCCGCGATAATCTCAGGGATGAAATTTTTGAGCGGCGTTTCAGCTTGTTGGACGATCTCTGTACCCATGGCGTCGAGTGTGACGCTGAAGGGCTCCTCCATGTACTCTGCTTCGATAAGGTGCGTGGCCTCCACCGCCGCTTCGAGTGTATCGGCTGCGACGAGCGCGATCGGTTGGCCACGATAAGCAATGGTCGGCGACAACATGGGTTGAAAACTCTGGAAGCCATAGCCGCCACCCATAATGAATCCGCTCGACTTTACAGCAGTCATGCCTTCGTGAGTGAGCACGAGCCGAACTCCAGGCACCCGACCGGCAGCCTCCGTATTGAGAGTGACGACGTAACCCTTTGGGATAGTTGAAATAGCCAAGGCGGCATGTAATAGCCCAGGCCGAGTATCGTCCGCTGCGAAGATCGGTTTGCCACGGACCTTGTCATAAGCATCAACACGGGGAATATCTGGGAAGGACAGTTTGCTCATGGCTCATGTCCTGTGCTTGGCGATCATCAGGGCGTCAGCGACAGTGCGCACACCCAGTTCAATGCGGAACACGTTGTCGCGTCCTGGGTTAGCGCCCTGCAGGGCCGTCTCACCCGCTTCGCGGGCAGCCCGCGATGTGAGCACCTTTCCGCAAAGCGCCTGCTCGGCGGCGCGAGCCCGCCAAGGTCGGGTGGCGAGCCCGCCTATGGCAATGCGTGCTGCGCGAACCCTGTCACCATCGACATCCAGCGCGACCGCCGCTGATGCGAGCGCAAATGCATACGACTCCCGGTCACGGATCTTGTGATAGGTTGACGCGCGTCCTGCCGCATCCTTGGGTACACGAATACGGAGGATCATCTCGTCCGGACCTAGATTCGTCTCAATATGAGGTTCGTCTCCTGGTTCACGGTAGAGTTCCTCCACCGTGATCGTACGTTCCCCCCTTGGCCCCAGGACGTCGATTGTGGCATCGAAGGCAACGAGTGCGATAGCTAAGTCGCCAGGATAGACGGCTGTACAAGCATCGCTGCCCCCGAGTAGTGCTTGGCCGCGGTCGAGGCCATGTTGCGCCGCGCATCCGCTGCCCGGCTTGCGTTTGTTGCAGGGAAAGGGTTCGCCACCGCGGAAGTAGGCACAGCGCGTGCGCTGCAAGAGGTTCCCACCAAGCGTCGCCATGTTGCGGAGCTGCTGCGAGGCTGCTCGCCAGAGTGACTCGGAGAGCGCCGGAAACTCAGCCACAACCTGCGGATGAGCTGCAACGTCGCTCATTCGCGCGAGAGCCCCCAAAGTCAGCTCGGCTCCACCAGCGTCGATGCAGTCCAGACCCTCAAGGCGGGTGATGTCGATGAGGTGTGTCGGCTTCTCAACATTCAGTTTCATAAGATCATAGATCGTGGTTCCACCGGCCAGAAGCCGCGCACCAGGTCCACCTGCCACAATGGCACTTACCGCCTCAGCCGCTGTCGCTGGCCTAGAATAGGTGAAGGGATGCATGGTTAAGCCCCTCTTATCTTCGGCGCGGCATCCTCAATAGCAGCGACAATTCCAACGTATGCGCCACAGCGGCAGAGATTTCCGCTCATATACTCCCGGATCTGCTCCGGCGAGTTCGCGTGACCCTCAATTACACACGCAATGGCAGCCATGATCTGACCGGGCGTGCAGTACCCACATTGCAATGCATCGTGATCGATGAAGGCTTGTTGCATTGGATGAAGGCTGCCATCGCTGGAGGTGAGCCCCTCGATTGTCAGGATATCTCGACCATCAATCTGGACAGAGGGCATTAGACACGAGACAACGCGCCGTCCGCCAACGTGGACCGTACAGGCACCACACTGCCCGTGGTCACATCCCTTCTTAGCGCCTGTTAAACCAAGTCGCTCGCGGAGGAGGTCAAGTAGCGAGGTGCGTGGGTCAAACACAAGATTGTGGAGTTGCCCGTTCACTCGACAGCGAACAGTTGCCTCATCACTCCCGACCGAGTTGGTAAGACTTACGTTAGCGGGTACTTCGGGACCAGCAGTTGCGACTACAGGTGGCACAACCGGGCGAGCAGTACTATAATCCAGCCTGGGTTCTCTGGCCTCATCAACCGAAGACTCAGCGACATTGCTATCAGCCATACCTTTCCCCGTTCCTGCTACGCTCTAACACGAAGGATGGGCCCCCAATCGCTGCCGACTGGTTCTCCGAACTTTAGCGAAAGCGGATCGCCGTCCCAGGGAAGGCTCTAATGCTAACCGCTAGCCACAGTATGTGCTTTTCTGAAATTGCGGGACAACTCCGCGTGATCTGACGCAAACATGCCGTCGACCTCCGCCCTAGTCAGAGCGTTTGCCAACCACGCGACATTAGACTGGAATCTGGAGCAGATAACGCATTGAACCCTACGACGATTAAAGTTCACCTCCTGTCATGCGGTTTGATACGAATGTGAGACAAGATGTTCACTTTACTTGGAAGAAGCCCACATCGCGCAGGGTAAAGCCTTCAGCAGTTATTTAATGTGCATCCATGACACAGGTCCATTGCACGATGGTATAGGTGGCACCACTGTTTTGGCTTCGCCACCAAGAGGCGTGATTTAGATGCTGCCCGAGGTTGCCGCCTTGGGACAGAGGGGCGAGTTCCACGGTAGCATTGAGAGCGGGGGTTGAACGTCCACTCTGCCGGACTGACATGCGGTTCCGGACGAATGAAAGTGCAGAGGCGGGTGGGGCGGAGAACACAACACGCGACGCTTCGTTCTATAGCGGGCAGAGCAGGTGTTCCATGTTGACAGATGCGAATATTCCCTCACGGCCTTGCTCGAAATGGCGTTGCGTAAAGGGCCTAATTTGCCGGATCTGGTATCAGACCCCTTCTTTGCGAGGCTGATGAGTGGAGCGATCATCAGCGTGCCTCACGAGCGCTCCGGTCTTGCATTGGGGAAGAAGAGCTGATCGCCACCGATCTTGTAATCGGCAATAGTCCGCTGACCCTCAGGCGACACGAGCCAATTGATGAAAGTCTGACCATCCTCAGCCTTCACGTGGGCATGTTTCACCGGGTTGACCAGCATGACGCCATACTGGTTGAAGAGTTTCTGGTCGCCTTCGACCAGGATTGCGAGCTCGCCCCGATTCTTGAACGACAGCCAGGTACCGCGGTCAGAGAGCACATAGGCGTTCTGCGCCGAGGCGGTGTTGAGGGCAGGGCCCATGCCCTGGCCGATCTCCTTGTACCAGTCGCCATTCGGCTCCACGCCGGCATCCCTCCAGTATCGTAGTTCCGCTGCATGGGTGCCTGATTTGTCGCCCCGCGAGATGAACGGTGCCTTCGCCTCCGCCACTTTCTTAAGGCCATCGAGGATGTCTTTGCCGCTGGCTTTCGCCGGATCGGTCTTCGGGCCTATGAGCACGAAGTCGTTGTACATGACCTCCTGCCGCTTCGGGGCAAATCCTTCGGAGACGAACTTCTCCTCGGCAACTTTGTCGTGCACGAACACCACATCCGCGTCACCCCGCCGACCGATATCGAGGGCCTGGCCGGTGCCGACCGCCACCACCTTCACGTTAATGCCGGTGGCCTTCTTGAAGGCCGGCAAGAGGTAGGCGAACAGGCCCGATTGCTCGGTCGACGTGGTCGACGCTACGGTAATTGAGCGCTCCTGCGCCTGCGCAAGGGGCAGGACAAGGAAGCCTGTGGCAGCAACCGTCAGCAGGCAGCGGCGAAGGATGTCCATGGCAGTTCTCCCCTGATGTAGGCCCGGGCCTCTGATGTGCGCGGTGTAGTAATAATGGCCTCGGCATTGCCATGCTCGATGATCTTCCCCCGAGAGAGGACGAGCACGTCTCTAGCGAGACGCGCGACCTGCCCAAGATTGTGCGAGACGAGCAGAATCTTCGTGCCATCTTGCGCCGCGACTCTGATAATTTCCTCAATGGCCGCCGTCGCGGCCGGGTCGAGGCTTGCTGTCGGCTCGTCGAGGAGGAGAAGCTCTGGATGGATCACCAGAGCCCTGGCCAAAGCGAGGCGCTGCTGCTCGCCGCCGGAGAGCTTGCGGGCTGCGTCGTCGGCCCGATGCAGGAGCCCAACCTCATAGAGGGTGGCGTCCAGCCGTTCGGCCGCTTCCTGGCGCGACAGGCGTAGCGGCATTAGGGCTAAGGCGGCGTTTTGCCGAACGCTACCGCGCACGAGCGCTGGGCTCTGGAATACAAAGGAACGTCGGACGGCTTCCGGTGCTCTGTCGCCGAACTTAACCGAACCGCCATCAGGCCGCAGCAGGCCGTCGATGAGGCGCAGGGTCACGCTCTTGCCGGCGCCGTTCGGCCCAATGATGGCAGTGATCCCGTCTGACCCAATTGTGGCCGACAGGCCATCAATCACTGGTCGCCCCTGCGGGCGGAAAACGAGATCCTCGATGATGATCCGGACCATTCGGATCACCCGTAGGCACGCATGGCGTACCCGCTCAGAACGGATGCCAGACCATTGATAAGGATCACGAGGCCAATGAGGACCAGTCCTAGCGCCAGTGCAAGGGGTAGATCTCCCTTCTGTGTTTCCAGGGAGATTGCCGTCGTCATGGTCCGCGTGAAGCCGACGATGTTGCCGCCAACGACGAGCACGGCGCCCACCTCAGAGATGGCCCGGCCGAAAGCGGCAAGGATTGCGACAACCAGGGAGAAGCGGGTGTCGAAGATCAGCGTTCGCATTCGCTGTCCTGGCGAGAGCTTCATGGAACGGAGCTGCTCCCCGAGCTCCTGATCTGCATCCTCGACGATCTGTCGGGTGAAGGCCGCAATCAACGGTGTCACGAGGATCGTCTGCGCGGCGATCATGGCGGCTGGCGTGAACAGGACCCCAAGCGGCCCAAGTGGACCAGAGCGGGAGAGCAGAAGATAGACAAGGAGACCTACCACAACAGCGGGCAAGCCCATAAAGGCGTTCACGAGCGTAATCGCGATCTGGCGTCCGGGGAAGCGCGCAGTGGCCACTACGGCACCCAGCGGCATCCCGATGAGCGATCCGATCAGAACCGCCAGGAGGCTGACGCGCAGGGACAGGAGGGCGATCGATACCACGTTCCAGTCTAGTGCCCCGATTAACTCGATGGCCTCTACTATGGTGTCCATGAACTCAATATATGCTATGAATTACGGACCGGTTCAATATGAGATGACTTGCATATGCGGGTGGAACTCAGGCTTAGCGGTTTCGTCTTGGTGAGCGGCGAGAAGATCGCATTGAGCCGGACTTATGCGCTCCTTGACGGAATACGCAATGACCAGTCAATCCGCGGCGCTGCAGATCGTCTTGGGTTATCCTATCGATCAGCTTGGGATCACGTACTCAATCTAGAAAAAACCATAGGGCGGCCCGTGGCGATCAAAACAAAAGGTCATGGCAGCGCCTTGAATCAGCTGGGGAATGCTCTCCTCGTGGCCCTTAATGAGACTTTTAGTTCTTTCGAAGTCGCGCTATTGCGTGAAGAGCACGCGCTAGCGATGCGCCTCGAGGCACTTCTGGAGAAGGCGCCAGTTTCGGGCCGCCTCGCACTGAGTAATGATCCACTTTTGATGAGTGTTCTTGGCGAAATCCGCTTAGTCGAGGCAACAGTGGTCGGGAGTCGGGAAGCGGTTGAGTGCCTTCTCGCCGGTCGGGCTGAAGCAGCAGGGTTCCACGTAGGTGACCTCGATCCGCGATCGACCCCACCATTTGACCTGCTGTTTCATGACAGGCGCTACATAGTGCGACCGCTCTTTTATCGCGAGCAAGGATTAATGCTTGCAGCGGGCAATCCTCTCTCGATCTTCAGTGTGAAGGATCTCACCCGAACTGGTGCCAGATTCGTAAACCGGCAGCCTGGGTCCGGCACGAGGCAGTGGTTCGACCGATTGCTTAAGCAGGATGATCTATCTCCATCGGGCGTTGTCGGGTACGATCAGGAGGAGTTCACCCACCAAGCCGTAGCAGCTGTAATCGCGTCGGGAGCGGCCGATGCTGGTATGGGGGTGCGGGCTGTTGCTGAACGTTTCGGCCTCGCTTTTACAGCCCTAGGACGGGAGGTTTATTATATTGCAGCTCAACCGGATCTTTCAGATGTAGTGGACCTAGTGTGCAGTCGCGCAGCAGCGAAATGCGAGGCCTTTCCCGGATATGCGGTGCTGACCCCCACGGATGAGCATCAATGGTACAGATCGGGTTGCTACCGATAGCGCGAAAGTACCTACTGAGCGATCCTGCCTCCGGTATATGCATTCGCCATTAAGGACCGGCGACTTTGGGGATGCGGTTATCGAGCAGTATCTCTCTTGGATAGGGGAGAGGCAAACCTCTCTGCACACAACCATCTGAAGCAACGGCTGATCATATACTGTTTCAGGAAGAAAGGCGATTGGGCTGCCACCCGTGTTTGCCACGAAGATTGTACTGAAGGCTGCTGTAGCGTGCAATGCGCGAGCTGGCTGCCGAAGCGGAAGGGATAGACATCGGAACTGCCCTCTCACTACGGTGTCCAACCGCATGGAACTCAACGGAGTTCGATTGTTGTCTCCACAACATGATGCCACCCCGGCAAATCCTCAGAGGTAAGAGCCATGCGAAGCCGGAGCTTTGGCCCAGCGATCGTCGCATCGCGAACGACACGCTCAATCTCACGCTGTGAGGTCACGCCCACTTCCCGAAGAAATTTCCGGATCGCTACGCTAAGGTGCTCTTCATCCATAGAAACCTCCTATATTTCATAGGTCCAAAATACCACGAGACGGGTTTGGTACGCTACTTTGCTTCGCTCACCTTGCAGGACCAATAGTCGTAACGGCTGAGACGAATGTAGAACGGCGAGGCACTGTCGGTACTTGGTTCGTCGTGGATCGCGAACCTGCGCAACTGCCCGTACTAAGCAAGCGGATCTCCACAATACAGCAACAGCGGCCCAGGTTCACACCTCCATGGATCTCGTGCCGCGCAAAGCACTCCCAGAGGCGGAGCACCCCGGCCATGGTATTGATCACATCCCAGCCTTCCATTCTCGATCAGGGAAACCTGGCCTGATATTGACGCATCGACTAGCAAATCAACGGGCTCACAATTCGAATTGTAGCAAGAGTAGCACGGCCTGCTCCTCACTGGTCAGACTCTATACCGATGTATAGATGCGCATCAGTAACAAATGTCGATACTTATCTTATGCCATCAAGCCTCTGCGATGCGAGTCGCGGCAAGAGCTAAAGTACTGACCCTTGTGTCCGCCAGCCTTGGGCTTGGCTGTCGGCTACCATCTTGGCGGGCACTGGTGTCGCATCTCGAGGCCAATGCCTCAGGACTTGCGCGACCGGGCCGCCGCTCATTCTTTAGCACCTGTTGTCAACGCGTCTGTTGGCCGGGCATGTGAGTACATTGGACGAAGTCAATGGCTGAGAATAGGCGAAAGCTCCTCGTGTGTCCCAATCCATCCGACCGACGACTCACAGAGCGCGTGAGCGGCCAAAATGAGCGTGGAGAGATAATTGAGACAAGCGTTCCCGTGGAGCGAGCGCTCACACTATATCTCAACAGTCAGGAAATCGTCACAATGATGACGATCAACGATTATCCTGAATACCTTGCAGTCGGGTACTTGCTCAATCAACATATGCTCAAGCCTAACGATCATGTAACCGGGGTAGACTATGACGACGAGTTGGATGTGGTCGTCGTCCGTACAGAAACAAGAACCAACTATGAGGAAAAGCTCAGGAAGAAAACCCAAACTAGCGGTTGCGCTCAAGGGACTTCTTTCGGCGACTTGATGGAGGCTCTGGACACGATCAACCTTCCGCAGGCGCCTTTTCGGACATCGTGGCTCTACCGGCTGACACATGCGATTAACACTATACCGTCCCTCTACTTGGAGGCCGGCGCGATACACGGCTGCGTGCTTGCCTGCGGCGACAAGCCACTTGTCTATATGGAAGATGTTGGCCGACACAACGCGGTTGACAAAGTTGCCGGCTGGATGTTTCGCCACTGCGAGAGTGGAGCCAACAAAGTCTTCTACACGACTGGCCGACTAACGTCTGAGATGGTGATCAAAACAGTGCGCATGGGCATTCCAATACTAGTATCCCGCTCTGGGTTCACTGCCTGGGGCGTGCAGCTTGCCCGCAGGACTGGGCTTACACTCATCGGTCGAGCGCGCGGCAAACGCTTCGCAGTTCTCTCGGGAGAGGATCGGATTATCTATGATCAAGACCTTGCATACGTCGAGGAACAATCTGTTAAAGGACGCCAAAGCCAATCCCATGACGACTAAAGCATCAATCGTCTACCCATCCGCACCCCTGAGGGCAAAATGAAAATGAGCAAAAGCGAGGATCCTCTCACTCTCGGCGTTGTGTTGGCAGGGGGCTTGTCACGGCGCATGGGCGGTGGAGACAAGCCACTTCGCATGCTGCGAGATCGCACCCTTCTCGAGCATATCATAGGGCATCTGAAGCCTCAGTGTGCTGAACTGATACTGAACGCTAACGGTGATCCTGCCCGCTTTATGACTGCTGGACTTGTAGTCGTCCCAGATAACATTCCCGACTTTGTGGGGCCACTCGCCGGCATCCTAGCGGCATTGGATTGGACTGCACTGTACAGACCTAGTATCGAATGGGTGGTGAGTGTCGCCGCAGACTCGCCATTTCTTCCAGGGGATTTTGTCGCACAACTGCACTCTGCCAGACGCCGATGTGGAACGCCGCTCGCCTGCGCGTGGTCGGGCGGACGGACACACCCGGCAAACGGCCTCTGGCCGGTCACACTCCGTGAGGATCTACGTAACGCGCTTACTCACGAGAAGATACGCAAGATCGACCATTGGACCGCACGCTACGGCGTCGCTCATGCAGATTGGCAATGTTGCCCCGTTGATCCCTTCTTCAACGTGAATACACCTGATGACCTGGTTGAGGCGGAACGACTTACCAACCGGGGTGTGGACATGACTGGCTATAGCAACTCTGCATAAGACAGGAAGCCAACCGGGTCTCCAGGCTCGATGCGTGTGGCATGCTCAGGCAGTTCAAGAAGGCCATCCGTTTGCGTGAGCGAGGTGATAACACCGGCTCCATCGCTCGGATGTTTCTGTGCCTCGACCGCGCCGTCACGGCTAAAAAGGCGAACGCGTACATACTCCCTCCGGCCTGCTTTCTTTTCATAGGAGAAGCCGGAAACCACTGTGACCGGATACGGCGGTTGGTACTCCTCGCCCGCGAGTCGTGCAATGAGCGGACGCGCTAGGAGCGCAAACGTGACAAATACGGCGACCGGATTACCGGGCAATCCGATGAAGGGCGTTCCACCTGCAACTCCCATCGCAACCGGACGCCCCGGCTTAATGCTGACTCGCCAGAACACGAGCGATCCTACACTCGCAACCGCTGCTCTGACATGATCCTCGTCCCCTGCCGATACGCCTCCCGAACTGACTAGGAGGTCGTGCGTGTCCGCTGCTGCGACAATAGCCCTCCTAACGGCGGCCTCTGAGTCTGGAAGTATCCCAAGATCTGTTACCATACAGTTGGCGCGTTCTAAGAGGGCACGCAACATGAACCGGTTGGCGTCGTAGATCTTAGACACCTCCAGCGGCCGACCAGGCGGAATGACTTCGTTACCGGTCGAGAATAGCGCGACCCTTAGCTGATGTCGTACCACTACCGTCGTACGTCCGAGGGCCGCCAGCAGCGCAATGTCCGAGGGTGATAATCGCCGCCCAGCTCTCAACGCGATAGAGCCCCGCTTTAGATCTTCACCGGCCAGACGGCGGTTGGCACCACATCTGAGCCCTTTAGGCAATCTAACGTTCTCTCCGTCTTCCGTAGCATCTTCTTGCATAAACACCGTATCAAACTGTGCCGGAGTTGGGGCGCCAGTAAAAATTCTTACGGCGCTCCCCGGCGGCAGATCAACATTGAGCTGAGCGCCGGCTGTCACTCGCGCAGCGATACGCATATAGCTTTCGCCCGAGGCGTTTAGGTCAGCATACCTAACCGCATATCCATCCACTGCCGAATTATCGAAAGGGGGTAGGTCAACCGGCGCGAGGACGTCCACAGCGAGGATCCGACCATCAGATGCTTCAATTGGGATGATGACACTATCAGTGACAGAGCTGATGCGCTCGGTGATGAGACCGAGGGCATCAACAAGTCGAATCACCTCCTGTTGGCAGACGAAGCAGTCATTCGAAAGCTGAGCCATGGTTGAATCTCACTATTGCACATTCTCTCTCATCGGTTGCTCCGTCAGCAAGAGCGTGGCGATCTTGACAGAGTCATTTGGACTCGCAATCGCCTCTTAGATCGTCATAGCCAGCGCTAGTACGCGTTCGGCGATCGAGGTGACATCGTTTAACGCGAGGACTGGGACCTCAGCTCCCGGAATCTCGACGTCTGAGGCGACAGCACGTACATTGGAAAGTTTGGTAAACAATAATGGCTTTCGGTTCCCCGCTCGATAGACCTCGATCTTTGGATGGTTATCGCGCTTGAAGCCTTCAACAATAACAATATCAACCGGCGAAAGCCGCGCCAGCACATCTCGTAACTCAGGCTCAGTTTCGTCCCGGAGCTCGTGCATCAACGCCCATCGTCGGCTCGACGATACTAAAACCTCAGTAGCGCCAGCAGCGCGATGTTCAAAAGAGTCTTTACCTGGTTTGTCGACCTCAAACGCGTCGTCAGCGTGTTTAACAGTCGAAACAGTGAAGCCGCGTCGGTTGAGCTCAGGAATTAGCTTGAGGGCAAGAGTTGTCTTCCCTGCGCCACTCCACCCCGCAAGTCCGATAATGCGCATCCCCCTACACCTCACTAGACCGCCGAAAGCCGAGTCGGCGGAGTTCAGCATGAACTACAGAACTATCAAGAGCTTCAATGAAAGCCCCTACAGCCGGGTGGTAGCGCCGCTCGGATACCAACACGAAATCGTAATGCTCTTCCGCAATTGGGATGAACTCCAGGCCGTATGCTTCAGCCACGGGCACTATTGCGATACCCCAGTCCGCGTTTCGATGTGCAATTGTTGCAGCGACCGAATTATGTGAACGCGGCTGCTTCCAGTATCCAGTCGGCGTCGCGCCCTTCAGCATCTTGTCGACCAATATGCGAGTCCCTGAGCCCTGATTTCGGTTGACCATGTGGCAGTCTGGGTCCGAGAGCGCTGTCGCCAACGCCATCTCCGGACCTGCTCCATCAAAGCGGACATCTCCTTTCCGGAATATTAGGCCTTGCATGCGCGTCCATCCCTTAATCAGCTCAAGACCAGGGGAAACATAGCTGCAATTGTAGAGGCCGGTGGTCGGGTCCATCAGATGGATCGGAGCCACATCGCATTCGCCTCGTCGTGCAGCCGCGAGCCCGCCAAGGCTTCCGACAGCTATGAGGCGGACGATGTGCCCTGAAGAAGTAAGATGGTTGACAACCATATCAAGCCCTAAGCAGTGACTCCCAGTGATTACGAGGTCTGGAATGCGCGAGCGGCTGGAAAGAAGAACCACGTCGGCGCTTGTACCGGCAGGCACTGCATCCGCAAGGGCGTCGACACAGAGAAACCCGTCGGATTGGGCAAATGTGGAAACTGAACCGGATCCCTTATCCAGCGGGTAGGCAACAACGCCGTTCTCACGCTCAACAAGAGACACCATAACGTACTCTGTCCGCCCGAGCTCCGATGGCACATGAACCGGCACGTTTGCAGAGATGTGTGCACGACGACGCTCTGGCAAACCCGCCAGGCGGCTGATTAATGGCGCTACAACATCAAAGAAGGTGAACATCGCCGAGGTCGGAAAGCCTGGCAAAACAATGACCGGCTTGCGGTCGCAGACCGCGAGGCATAGCGGCTTGCCTGGCTTCACAGCCACACCATGCACGATAATTCCTGGAGGACCGAGATCGGCAAGGAGTTTATAGGTTAAATCGCCAGCCCCTTTCGACGTCCCTCCAGAAAGGATGACCATATCACACTCAGCCAATGAGTGCATGATTGTTCCACGTAAAGCCGCTTCGTCATCGCATACTATGCCATAATTGGCCGGTATTCCGCCACTCTCGGACACCGCCGCACAGATCATGGGATTATTGGAGTCGTAAATCGTACCCGTCCTGAGCGGCATGCCTTGGGCCACAAGTTCATTGCCCGTCGCGATCACACCAACGCGCGGTCGTCGGATTACAGGAACTTTATCGACTCCACACGCCGCTAACATGGAGATCTCACGCGATCCAATGACTGCGCCCCGTCTTAGCACTGTCTCGCCACGAACAATGTCAGAACCGGCAAACCCGATATTTTGGCCTGGGCTGACTGGACGCTGCACCACAATTTCCGCGTTGGGCGTCAGCGTCGATGCTTCCGTGTGCTCTATCATCACCACGGCGTCCGCACCTCTCGGAATAGGTCCTCCCGTTGCTATTGCAGTCGCAGTACCAAGAGAGACAGCAATTGTCGGAGTCGTCCCAGCGGAGATGATCTCTTGGTTCAGCTGCAAGTTTGCAGGCGAGCTAATAGAAGCCTCCACGAGATCTGCAGCTTGAACTGCAAATCCGTCGACGAGAGAACGATCGAATGGCGGCACATCCATCGATGCTATAATCTCATCATCTAGCACTCGCCCAAGTGCATCCGAAAGATTGACCTCTTCCCGACCAAGAGGCGTAGGGGCTAGTGCAGCCTCAAACCTCATCACTGCTTCGTCACGCGACAAGACGGTTAAGAATTGTTGCTGCTGTAGAGCCGTACTGGTGACGACATCATCCCGCTGTTCAATCATGACAGATCACCAGAGCGCTTGTGCTTCAACGACTGTGCCAACAGCGATACCCTCGCTGCTAGGCGGAATCATAATCCAAGCATCGGCCGCCGCTATTGCGGACAGACTAAGATCTGCAACCGCGAGAGGTTCAAGCTCACCATTCACGTTGCGCAACAATGCAACATCGCTCATCCCGACGGCTGATACAATCTTGCGGGTTACTCTGCCGCGATGTAATGGGCGCTCCGCCGCTGCCGCGAGATACATGCTGAGGCAAGGCTGGGCAACTGTGAGCATCAGCGCGAGGGCAGCCTCCATTTGAGACGGAATCAACAGTACGGGGATCTCGTTGACAATGCCGCAGCCGCCAGCCTCGCCTGGTCGCACAGCCAGTCCGTACGCAATAAGAGCCCCCACTCCAGCCACCGAACTGGACCTGACATCAGATCGCCAGAAGCCGGATCCGCCAATAACGACAATCAAATCGGCCCCTGGCTCTCCGAGTGCAGCCGCAAGATCCGCTCGACCGCCAAAGCCGGAGGGCGCTGACACGAGAGATCCGGCTCGCCTCAGGAGCGTTGCCACCAACGTACATAGGGTTTCGTTCGATTCCGGCGCAACCAGAAGGCGAGTCCTAAGCTGGCGAACCGCGCAGGTCTCTACTCCAGCAGCTAACCCGCAGGCGATGTCGATTGACCGAACCCGTTCACCTCCATTACGTAGAACTGCCGCCTGTGCCGCGTCTCCTCCTGGCAAACGGGTACTCTCGCTCGGAGCAATGCATTGGCAAATTTCTACGACGCCGTTCTCAAGCGAAAGCGCATCGACAGGCAGAACAGCATTACACCCCACAGGCAATGTGTCTCCCGCGGCAACCATGACCGGCGGTTTGTTTAGATAGACAGGATTGAATGACGAGGCTCCAACAGTATCGCAAGCGCGAACGGCGTAGCCGTCGCGGAGCGCCGTCCGGGCCCGTGGAACATCTGTCGCTGCGATGACGGGCTCTGCAAGAACAAACCCTTCCGCGTCACGAAGATTCACCTCACAGCTGGGAACCGGCCTGATGACTCTCATCAAAGCGTCAACTGCACCCGCGAGTGAAAGCAACTTCTGAGCCTCACGCCGCTCTGTGACTAGAGTTCCGCTGGGTAACGCAGAGCGGCCCGGTTCACCTACATCAAACCGCAAATCTATTTCCCCTTTCACGGTCGAGAACAGCCGCCCACGAAGTCGTGAGAAACTGTCTCGATGCTGTGACATCCACCGGCCCCAACAACTGCGAGACGAACGGAATTGCGCCCGCGGTATACGTCAACCCGAGGTCCTCAATCACTCTGAAGCACCACTTCAATGGCATCTGAGAACCCCTACCCGGATTGACCCTCACCGAGAGGATTCGGGCAACTCACCAGAGCCTGATCAGTTACCGATCTTGTCTCCGTTGGGCCTGTGCATATCACTCTCCACCTTATGCGCATCGAAGCCGGAGTTGGCTATATCCTCGGCTCGGCAGTGATCACACATCCTGAGCATGTTAAGCCGGCCCTCACCTTCGATGCCAGAGAACATCCAATGACCCGCCTGTAGCCTGGTGATGACCCTCTCAATCGATGACCGCGTTCCGAATGCATTGCCGCATTTCACACAGCAAAATGGCTCCTCCTGCTTCATGATACGCGCTGGGGCGCCCCATGCGGCAAAGTCGATCCGCGGCACTAGCTCAATCGCATCCTCAGGACAAGTCGCGGCGCACAAGCCGCATTGCACACACAGTGCTTCCGTGAAGCGCAGCATTGGCCGCTCAGAATTGTCGGAGAGCGCATGCGTGGGACAAGCTGTGACACACGATAGACATAGCGTACATCGGCCACCGTCGACGTCTATGCCACCGAACGACGCGCCGGGCTCGAGCGGAACCTGTTCAATGGGACGTGGCGCGAACCGGCGCAACTCCTGTAGACTGAACTCCAGGACATGACGCTTGCGCCCGCTTGGAAGGAAGGTGGCAGGTACTGGCGGAGGTGTACCAAGTGGACCATTGACAAGCTGAGACGACAATTCGTCCGGGTCATCGGTCTCAACGACGCCTACTACCGGAGAACCGTCCCTCGCTCCGTAACCAAGCGACCGGAGCAGGGCATCGGCGGTGGAGATTGTCTGCCGGAGCGCCTCAATGCCGTACCTCGGTCTTGCATGAACTAAGAATCGCACTGCACATACGCCGTATGCAAAAAGGGCAGCAATTACTTCGAGCCCGACCTGGCCCACTTCATGCACTTTTACGGGAAGCACGTTTGCCGGAAGTCCTTCTCTAAATCGAGCGAGTGCATCAATCAGAGGCTCGCCGTGACCGCTGTCATGGAAAAGAATCACTGCGTCGCGTCCGCCTGCTGCGTGGAAGGCGAGCACAAGCCTGCGAAGCTTCTGAATCAATGCATCAGATGGCGGAAGTGTGTAAGCAGCAGCACCGGTCGGGCAAACCGACGCGCAGTTGCCGCAACCAGCGCAAATATTGTGATTTATCTCGATATGATCCCCGGCAGGAGAAATCGCGCCCGTTGGGCATATATCGAGACAGCGAGTACATCCGGTAATGTGAGAACGTGAGTGAGCACATAGCTCAGCACGAAAATCTACGAACTGGGGTTTATCAAAGTCGCCCACGAGCTGGACAGCCTCGAAAAGCGCACGTTCAACCGCCACTTGATCGAGCGGCTCGGCACGCAAATAACCGAGTCTTAGCTCATGTGCCGAGAAGAGCGGGGGACCACCCGACACATCAATGATGATGTCACATTTCGAGATGACCCCTGATCGCGCTGGACCAAACATAAGCTTACTACGCGACGACGGCAGTGCAACTGCACAGTCGTCAACACAAAGATGGAATGCTCCGAGATGTCCTTTCGCCGACGTGATAGTACCGCTCAGTATTGGAAACTCGTTGACGCGCGCAGGAACAGTATCACTACCATCAGATAGCAGGACCGTTACATCGAGCTGCTCCGAAATCCTGGTTGCGATCGAAATCGCCAGCTCGCCATTCCCATAGACAAGCGCAACACCGCTGCTGGTCAGCGTCACGAGCGGAATCGGAGGCAGTTCCTCGGCAGCGGACGCAAGAATTGCCGCCATTTTTGGCCCAGCCGAAGCGGCATCCTCCGACCAACCGGCCGTCTCACGGACGTTAGCACAGACCACCTTGCTCTGCGAGCCACTCACCGCCGCCGTTTGCGCAAACAAGGGAGCTTCCTGCGCGCAACCCACGACCGTTTGTTCACTGGATGACACAACCGCTCTGAAGCGATCGAGCTCCTTCCGACAGAGCTGATTGGCGAACTCAAGCTTGCCGCCACATCCACGCTCCAGCGCGGCCTTGTCAAGGGGCATCGTTCCTTCACAGGAGCAAGCAATCACACTTTTATCAGCGGACCCCATGCCAAACATCCTGCGCTGAAGTTGCTGGAAATGACTGGCAATCTATCAGACTTCGCCCCACTCAACACTATACATGAATATAATGGCAGGACCTCACCCAACGTAGTACTGCTGAGACATCCCGGATAGGACGGGAGTGAACGCAACGAATACTCTGTCGAGCTGTCGCCCGATGATAGAGATCAATCTTCCGCCGGTTTACGAATTGATGGTGCTGAACAGGCCGGACGATGGATTCGACGAAATCTGCGAGCGAGCGTCGGAACTAGGGGCGGGTACGTTAGTATGGGTAAATCGACCGGACCGTATTGAGTTGTCTGTCGTGCTCGAGCCCAATATGCCCTTGATGTCGTCACGATGGACGTTCTTTGTTGGAATGACTGCACTGGCCGGTACGGTCGCATCGAATTGCTCCCCTGGGATGGAGATCTATTTCGGCTGGCCCGATACCCTTTGGCTTGACCACAGCCGAATTGGGAGTGGACGTCTGGGTCGCCCCGCGGACTGCTGCGACGAAGACGTGCCGCCATGGTTGGTCTTCTCAGCGCGGCTAGAGGAACCGAGGCGCTGGGCGATCGATCCTGATCGTGCGGAGGACCCACAATTGGGTGAAGAGGATACTGATCGGGTGGACCACCATGCAAGGCTCGTGGAGACCTTCGCGCGGAACTTTCTCCGCGGGCTCAACCTTTGGGAGGATCAGGGCTCCAAATCTATTGCAGAATGTTACACCGCCCGGCTCAGGCCCTTCAAGTCAAGCACTGGCCTCACGCTCACGGAGAGCGGCGACCTGGTGGTCGAATACGCCGCGAGCGGTATCATCGAGCGGTGCGACATCGCGCCCGCCCTTCACAGCCTCAAATGGCTTCGGCCGATATCGAGAGCGGAAAGACCGTGACTCTGAAGCTTCCACGCACGATCCGGCTCGACGCGTCCGACACAAAGCTCTTTGAGCGCGCGTCGGAGCCCGGCGAATGGGCTGTGACAGGATCCTTTATGTTCTGGGACGTCGATATCGCGAACCTCGCAGCAAAACAACGGGCGGCATTTCGAAATGGCTTTCTGGGCGTGCCTTCCTTCGGATTCTCGACCCTCGTCGCGATCGCAGATGCGACCCAAGAGGAGTACAACGGAACCATCGAGGCTTTAGCAAGATACCTTCACGAAACGCTCAACGCTCCTGACTTGCATGTGGCATTCGCCGTAGCGACGGCAGAGACCTCCTACGCCTCTTCTCTTTGCCGCTTCGAGACAGGCACGATCATAACCATGCATCGAAGCCTGACGAACGATCAACTCAAAGAAGAGTTCCGCGCTCCACGCAAGACAACATGCGGCGTGCCTGGGGCCGATCGTATGCACGCGATGACCCGCGCGTTTGAGGCGGTCGAGATCGACGAATCCCCCGATTTCGTCGATCTCGGCGGGTCGCCAGTGGGGAGGCGGCTGTGAGGGAGTTTTGGGTGTCTAGCGGCCATCATCTCACCCGCCGCGCAGGAAACGGCGAGCTTGAAGTAACGGATGAGTTGCTCCTAGCATTTCTTGCTCGCCCGGAGCTTAATGCACCGGCTGACGCGTGTAGCGCGGAAAGTGAACTTCGCGCTGCATTACTCAACTCTCCACGTCGGCCGGTGTCAAACGATGAGATTGCGAAACTTGAAGACTCCGACGCTCGAGTCAATTGGGCGATTATGGTGGCTTTCCGCGACCGGCTTCTCGAAGCGAAGACTATTGAGGGTGCTTATCTCAATCTAATACGCTGCGGGCCTGCAGGCACGCCGCCCCTTCTCATCAATCACCTCGTGCATCTCATTCTGCGCAACGCGCTCGATGGCTGCGATGATCCACACGTGCTTCGCGCCGGCGAACTACTGTTTAGGAAACAGTGTGTGTCCTATGGTACCGGCACACCACTCCTCGCGGATGCTGAGACCATCGATGTCCTCAAAGAAGCTGCGATTTGCTCTCCGCTCGACGCGATCTTGGGCCGTGACGCAATCGTTAATCTTGACATTCTTAGCGACACAAATGCATGGAGCTATTGGAGCCGCTCTGATGCCTTCACGATGGTGCTTAATATCGGGTCTGACCCAAGGGCGAGGCAAGGTCTTGCCCAGGTAGTATCAACCTGGATCGAGCACCTTCTTCACGTCGATTTAGACGTGCTCCCCATTGACGCGATTGAGGATGGGGCATGTCGAAACGTCCTGGGTCTCGACGCGGAGGCGACGCGAATTGGACACGCTCTCTGGAATGGAGAGACGCTTACAAGCGGAGAGATCACTCGGATCTTAGCGCTCTTTCGCCTCACGTTTGTCGATGGCCATGAGAGGGTATGGAAGGGCGTCCCTCATCCAATTTACGTTCTGCTTGCCGCAACTCCAGATGACATAGTGCATGTGAGCCCCCATAACCTGATCCTCGAGCTTTCCGCAATATCCCGCTTGAACAGCATCGAGCAGGAGTTTGAGCATGGCTGATGAGCATTTTCAGGTCGGAGTGATTGTCGCAAAGTACCACTTGGATGCTCGTTGGGTTGAGAATGCGTGGCGTCCTGAGACGGCACTTCCGGCTGTCCCGTCCACTCCACCGTGGACTAGGCTCGTTTGCAATCAACGCAAAGAGTTGATCTACGCGGGTAGCTTCGAAGTCTCTCTGCATTCAGGTGCCACTGCATACTACCGCGACAACCTTACATCAGGAAGGCCTTCGCTCTGGATTGGGATGCAGTGCACGAAGTACGATGACTGCCGGATCTTGGCTGTAACGGTCGACCCCTACGAGGGAGAGGCACTGACGGATTGGACGAGCATCATCGTCGAGGCCGTGCCGATGCATCCAGAGATTCGGCGTAGAGTTGCACGTTTTGTTGGTCGCTTTCACCAGGAACGATCCTTCATAAAGCGTAGGCGGGATAACTCTGGCCTGCCCCCATCGCTGAAGGTCGAAGCTGGCAACCCGAAACGGGACGCAAAACATGGATCATAATGAGAGTTTTTTTCTGCGGTGGTCACGGCGTAAGCGAGAAACATCCCGGCCGGAGACGGCGACTCCTGCATCACTCCCCATTTCTGAGAGCGACTGTATCTCATCTCGAACGCCTCATCTTGTATCTCAAGCAAACACAGTTGACCAGGCCGCTGCCGCGCACTCCGCAGGAGAGTCTGCCTATCTACCCGATATTGACGAACTGCGGGCAGATACGGATCTGTCTCTGTTCATGCAGCCTGGTGTTCCGACGGCACTGCGGAACGCTGCCCTGAGGCGCATGTGGACCCTTGACCCAAGCATCCGAGACTACGTGAGTGAAGCGCGGGAGTATGCCTATGATTGGAACTCCGGCGGGGACGTACCCGGAAGTGGCCCGATGCACGGCCCTGATGCCGTTACTTTGGTGCAGCGCGTTACCGCTCCACCGCCCCGGCCAGCTCGGTTCCACGAAGGAACGGCGAGGACTATTTTCAGCGACCCAGCTGCAGGCCCACAAATTGACGCTGCTGCGCACAACGAGGAAGGAGACCCTAGGGAAGGGGCGGAGCCTATGCACCTTCCGTATGGTTCCTCGCACCCGCATGATAAGACGGCTATGCCCGGGCCGGACGCCAGATCGGTCTCCCACGTCAGCCATCTGTCTCCCTTCGCCTGTGGTTGGCATGATGGATCCGTGCGAGCTCAGCGACGACACGGCGGCGCAACCCCGATGTGAGGGCCTTACCTATTCACCAGTTGTAGCCGCGACTTAAGGTTATCCGCCAATGATTGCGTCTGGGTTAGCTCGTCTTGCTCCCCAAACACCTATTCTAACGATCTTACATTGCTCGCACGGATGAGACTGCTATGGAAGCCGTTCTTGCGCTAGGTTTTGAATCGCTCGACTTTTGGATCGACCGATCCTCGTGCATACGAGGTTTAGCCCCGAGAGCTTCTAAGGCGTTTGCCTGGCTCGGGAGCCGGAGTACCGGCGATGCGTGGTGATAGAGCGATCGCCTCGACCCCCGACGATGTGGACCTTGCCCGCGCGCACCAGTACAGTTTTCTCGCGGGCCTTCTGAGGCGAACTCCAAGTCGTGATCTCGTTTCGAGGATCGGCCGCCTGGCAGGAGATGAGAGTCCGTTGGGTCGAGCCTATGCGGACCTTGCGTCCGCGGCCCGAAGAACAAATCCTAACTCGCTGAATCGTGAGTTCACCGAACTGTTTGTGGGCGTAGGCCGTGGTGAAATCGTCCCATATGCATCTTACTACATGACGGGTTTTCTGCTCGAGCGCCCGCTAGTAAAACTGCGCGGCGACTTGGCAATTCTTGGGCTGACTTCAGCTGAATGGCTACGCGAGCCTGAGGATCATATTGCGGTTCTTTGTGAGATAATGGCAGGTCTCGCTTCGCGCCAATTTTCCTCGATGCTCCTCACTCAAAGGTCTTTCTTCGAACGCCATTTGTTTTCTTGGGCACCGCAGTTCTTCTCGGATCTGGAAAGCGCGAAATCTGCACGCTTTTACCGAGCCGTTGCCAAGGTTGGCTCGCTCTTTGTTGAGATTGAAGCCCAGGCGTTCGCGATGGAGTCCCGCACCTCGGCAGAGACCATTGGCCACCCTTGATATGTAACGAGATCTGCGCCGGGTCGTGATGTTCGAGATCTCAGAGCCGTGGAGGGATAGATGAGTCGAAGCAAATCACGTGAGACACTTAACCGCCGCAACTTCATACTTGCCCTAGGTGGGGGCTCTGCGGCCATCGCCACGGCCCCGCAACTGGCTGTCACAAGTGCTCAAGCTTTCGACGCTGGGTCGGAGGAAACCAAAGCGCGCTATCGTGAGAGCAACGATGTGAAGGCATTCTACCGCACCAACGGCTACGAGACATTGAGGAAGTAGGATCATGTTGATCAAGCGCAGGGGCGGCGCAGCGAGCCGCCCGGGAGTTTCCGCCTTCACAGCAGAGCTAACAACAAGTGCGATCGATCGGCGTGCCTTTTTGCACAAGTCCGGTATTGCGGTAGGAGGGCTGGCGGCGCTTGGGTCGGCATACCCTGCAGCTATAAGACAAGTAAGTGCTGCGGCAGGCTCCGCAATCGATTCCAAAGTGCAGATCAAGAAGAACATTTGCACGCATTGCTCGGTCGGCTGCACCGTGACCGCCGAAGTTGTGAACGGAGTCTGGATCGGGCAAGAGCCATCGTGGGACAGTCCAATCAATCGCGGGACTCATTGCGCCAAAGGTGCTGCTATTCGCGAGATAGTTCAAGGTGAGCGGCGGCTGAAGTATCCAATGAAGCTGGTCGGCGGCCAATGGCAGAGGCTGACGTGGGAGCAAGCTATTGGTGAAATTGGCGATAAGCTGCTCGAATTTCGAGAACAGTACGGAGCGGACTCGGTCTTCTGGTTGGGATCGGCAAAGTTCACCAACGAGGCGGCCTATTTGCTACGAAAGTTTGCCGCGTTCTGGGGAACAAATTCGGTCGATATGCAGGCCCGTATTTGCCATTCCACTACAGTTGCCGGTGTTGCAAATACCTGGGGGTATGGTGCGCAGACGAACTCCTATAATGATATCCGCAACGCCAAAACGATGATCATTATGGGCGGAAATCCGGCTGAGGCGCACCCAATTTCCATGCAACACATCCTGGCTGGAAAGGAGCTCAACCGAGCAAATCTCATCGTCATCGATCCACGATTCACCCGCACGGCAGCACATGCGACCGAGTATGTAGCGATGAGGCCAGGGACAGATATACCGATCATATGGGGTCTTCTCTGGCACATTTTTGAGAATGGTTGGGAAGACAAAGAATTCATCCAAAAGCGGGTCTACGGAATGGATGAGGTTCGTAAGGAAGTAGCAAGGTGGACGCCGGAGGAGGTTGAGCGCGTCTGTGGTATTCCGCGCGAGAAGATGCGTCGGATTGCGGAGATGTTTGCGAAGCAAAGGCCCTCGACGTTGATTTGGGCCATGGGCCAGACCCAACACACAGTCGGAACGGCCAATGTCCGAGCCTCTTGCATCGCACTGCTGGCCACCGGGAATGTTGGTTCGCCTGGCACCGGCGCGAACATATTTCGTGGCCATACGAATGTACAAGGCGCAACCGACGTTGGACTCGATTGTACGACCTTGCCGCTCTACTACGGCCTAGTAGAAGGCGCATGGAGGCACTGGGCGCGGGTCTGGGAGGTAGATTACGACTGGCTGCAGTCTCGATTTGACGAGGTGCCGCCAAAAGCTGGGCGAAAGGGGCGTGATCGTAAGGGCAGCATGGAGACCCCCGGCCTTACCTCGACCAGGTGGTTTGACGCGGTGCTTTTACCCGAAGATCAGATTGATCAGCGCAGTCCTCTAAAAGCATTGGTGGCGATGGGACATGGTGGCAACACAGTTACACGTATGCCGGAAGCAGTTAAAGGGGTGGAGAGCCTTGATTTACTTGTGGTGGTCGACCCGCATCCAACATCGTTCGCATCGATGTCAGACCGTGCAGATAACACTTACCTCCTGCCAGCCTGTACTTCGCTTGAAATGGACGGATCACGCACGGCTTCCAACCGCTCGCTTCAATGGGGCGAACAGATCGTAAAACCGATCTTTGAGTCGAAAACAGACTACGAGATCCTCTACTTACTTGCTCAAAAGCTGGGGTTCGCAGAGCAATTATTCAAGAATATCCACGTTGAGGGCACGGTGCCAAGTGCAGAGGACCTTCTGAGAGAGATTAACCGAGGCGGCTGGTCAACTGGATATTGCGGTCAGTCACCAGAGCGCTTAAAGGCGCACATGAAAAATCAGGGGAAATTCGACCTTCTGACATTGCGAGCTCCTAAGGATGATCCCGACGTTGGGGGAGACTACTATGGCCTGCCGTGGCCATGCTGGGGCAAACCAGAGATTCGACATCCAGGAACACACATTCTCTACAACACCAATTTACATGTTAAGGAGGGCGGAAGCACATTTAGGGCTCGTTTTGGGGTCGAGCGCAACGGTGAAACGCTTCTTGCCGAGGATTCCTTCTCTGCCGGGTCTGATCTCACTGATGGATACCCCGAGATCACAATGAGCGTCCTGAAGAAGCTCGGTTGGGACGGGGATTTGACCCCAGAGGAATGGGAAATCATTACGAGCATCGGTGGCAGTGAAGTCGATACAGTGAGTTGGGCCACGGATCTCTCAGGTGGTATTCAACGGGTCTGCTTAGATCACGGGGTCATGCCCTATGGGAACGGCAAAGCCCGAGCGAACGCTTGGAATCTACCGGATCCAGTACCCGTGCATCGCGAGCCCATCTACACGCCACGTCCTGATCTTGTCGGAGACTACCCGACTCGGCCCGATGAGCGCCAATTCCGCCTTCCAAATCTTGGTTTCTCTGTGCAACGAGCGGCGGTCGAGGCCAGCATCGCTAAAGACTTCCCAATTATCCTTACCTCAGGACGTATCGTCGAGTACGAGGGTGGGGGAGAGGAAACTCGTTCAAACCGATGGTTGGCAGAACTGCAGCAGGAAATGTTTGTGGAGATCAACTCGGCAGACGCGAGCGAGCGAGGCATCACGGACGGCGCCTGGGTGTGGGTTCTGGGGGTAGAGAATGGTGCCAAAACCAAAGTTAAGGCCCTTGTGACGGATCGCGTAGGACGCGGTGTCGCATTCATGCCCTACCACTTCGCCGGGTGGTATGAAGGAGACGATTTAAGGCATCGCTATCCGCCAGGCGCAGACCCAATTGTCTTGGGAGAGAGCCTGAATACGCTGACCACATACGGATACGATCCCGTCACGAACATGCATGAAGGGAAAGCGACTCTCTGTCAGATTCGGGCAGCATAAGCGCAAGGACGGGAACAATGGCACGGATGAAGTTTCTCTGCGATGGGGATCGCTGCATTGAGTGTAATGCGTGTGTTACTGCTTGCAAGAACGAGCACGATGTACCGTGGGGCATCAATCGGCGGCGCGTTGTGACCATCAATGATGGCACGCCGAGCGAACGCTCCATTTCGATGGCCTGCATGCACTGTACCGACGCACCGTGCGCTGCAGTGTGTCCGACAAACTGCTTCTACACCACAGCCGATGCCGTGGTGCTCCATTCAAAGGATCTTTGTATTGGTTGTGGGTACTGCTTTTACGCATGCCCATTCGGAGCCCCGCAGTATCCGCGCGTTGGGAACTTCGGATCGCGCGGTAAGATGGACAAATGCACGTACTGCTCTGGAGGACCTGAAGCCGATCTGTCGATTGCAGAGTACGAGAAATATGGCTCTAACCGCCTTGCTGAGGGAAAACTGCCATTGTGCGCGGAGATGTGCTCCACCAAGGCGCTCCTAGCAGGCGATGGCGAAATTATCGCCCAGATTTATAAAGAGCGCGTGGTTAAACGTGGGTACGGATCAGGGGCATGGGGCTGGAAAACGGCGTATGGCGAGTCCGTCGATGTGTGAACTAAAACATAGTTGCCGCGAATTGAGGATTATTCCCGTGATACCTTGGCACAAGCCTATTCGTACCATGATGATCATGATCGTCTTTGCCGTCATGACGCTGTTAGATCCCGCATTTGCGCAACGGCAACCCGATCCAATCAATCCTACGAGAGAGTCAGTCAATGAGCCAGCGTTGCTTGAGCATTCGCCATCGATCAAGGGCCGCATTACTATTCTAGACAGCAAGGCTGCTCTTGTAGAGCAACCGCAGGGCCGTGAGTGGCGCCGCTTCCATGAGGGTTGGATGCCATGGATCGGCGCTGCCGTTCCAGGAGCCATGATTTTGCTGCTTGCGGTGTTTTTCTTGATCAAAGGCCGAATCCGAACTCAGCCAAACGAATTATCGGGCCGAAAAATTGCTCGGTACAACGCATTTGAGCGGTTCACACATTGGATGACTGCGACATGCTTTGTTATACTTGCGCTCAGCGGCCTAAACTACATATTCGGCAAACGTCTGCTCATGCCGATCATTGGGCCAGAGGCATTTTCCGCTCTATCTCAGTGGTCCAAATATGCTCACAACTTTCTCGCTTGGCCATTCATCGTCGGTGTTCTCCTAATGGGGGCGGTGTGGATCGGCGATAATGTCCCTAATCGGGTTGATTGGGCGTGGCTGAAGGCCGGAGGAGGGCTTTTTACCAACTCACATCCAAACGCCGGGCGCTTCAACGCGGGCCAAAAGCTCGTGTTCTGGTTTGCTATCATTGGCGGCCTCGTTATGGCAGCTTCCGGCATGACATTGCTGTTTCCGTTCACTGTCACCGGCGTCAACGGAATGCAGATTACACAGGCGCTCCACGCGATTGTGGGGGTTCTATTCATCACGGTGATGCTCGCCCACATATATATCGGAACAGTCGGGGAGGAGGGTGCATTTGAAGGCATGGCCAGTGGAGAGGTCGATCTTGCGTGGGCAGAGGCCAACCATAACCTCTGGCTGCGCGAGCAGCAGGGAAAGGAGGGCACAGTTTCAAGAACACTCAAGTCCGAACCTGCAGAGTAGCTGCGTCACTCCCTCAACTTAGCATCTGCAGTATAGAGGGTCCGTTGTCTGCTGGAGACAACTTACCACCGTGCTTAGTCGCTGATGTTCGAATGAAGACGATGCCAACTGGAGGTATGCCGGATTGGGTTTGCCCTGGCGCGACTCCGATACCGATAGAGGGTGTCTCTGTTGCTGGCGCTCCCGGGTCGGCGATCCACCTTTTGCTGCTTTCATAGGAGCAGCCTGGCCACCGGGTCCGTTCACCTCTTTTTCGAAACGCACGACCGGATTGGCAACACTCCTCGACGTTCTGTTGGCGAAGGTTGGAGATCCTGCTAGGATGCTCCTGCAGATAAGGATGTAGAACCTTCTTGTGTCTCGTCGAGTCAGATTATAAAGGCATTCGCGAAGTCGAGTTTGTACCGGCGGGATTCTAGGTTGAGTTCTGATATCCGGGCAAAAATTAGTAACGCCTTTTCACAGCGTTAACTGCTTGAGACGAGTAGCTTAGCAGTCAGTGCTCAGCAGCGCTGAAGCCTTCATCAGAGAGACTCAACCAATGAAAGCGCGAGTCACTTTCGTCATCGCTGCTCTTTCAACGCTCCACGCGGGAGCGATTGCTGCGCAATCCCTTCATAAGCGAGTAGAACCGACGTTGTCGGCGAACTCTGGAACCATCCCGGGAAATGTCCCTGATCCTGCCACTGTGCAATCATCTACCAAGGTAGGAGAGCACATGCCTGCGGATCTCTGCGATGAACTCATTGCCTTTCTGCGTCTACAGACACCAGGAACTGGTTCACCTGGCGAGCCGGCACCTCAGACGGCCACCGCTGTGCAGGCCCCGGCCCAAGTGGCGCCCACGCCGCATCCCGCGGGCGGGCCGACTCAACAGGCTTCTGGTTTAAGCGGTCCAGTTCAGCCCATTGGACCCGATGCTATTAGCCCGCGAGGGAAAACTCTTGGAAGTTCAGGCTCTACTGCGGATGGACATAATGTGGCGCCAAACGCCACATCAACTCCGTCTGGCCCAGTCTCAATCCCGAAGGCGACGTCGCAGGGCGAAGGCCCTGCACTCAAAGCGCTCGGCGAGCCTGCAACCTCTGCAATCCCGAGCCCTTTGAGGCCTAGCATCGAGCAAATTCGTAGAGCTGAAGCTGCGGCTGGCAGTCGTGATCTGGCGGGGTGCCGGGGTGCGACCCAGGAGATGCGCAGAGCTGGAGTTAGAATGCCGGATGCTCTACTTGCCCTTGCAGCTCTGGACATTAGATTTTTCAGCGTGAGAGCGAGACAGTAAGTACAATTCTCCTGCGTGCCGAAGCTGTGACTCAGTCGGACGTGTGCAATCATCGGTATCGAGTCTTTTTCAGGTTGATAGAATGAGAGCCTTCCTCGTCAGTGTCGCCGCAGCACTTACTTTGGGAATTGCTGCGGCGGGTTGCCTTACCGAAATGCAAGCATTTACTTACCAAGCCTTCACCGCTTCGGCTGCAAGGCTGTCTGATCCAGGTGAAAATCTGGTCGGAGCCGATTGGTCAGGGCTCAACAAGGGAAGTCACAGCGACGAGTGAATCGGTTTTGGCGCGTCGGGGAAGCTGTAGTTTGACAGTTGGGCCGCGTTGACTTCAATTCCTTTGAGGATGCTGTAGCAGCTCCGTCCACGGGCCTGATCATCTGCTTGACTGGTTGGCGGCTCCGTCATCTCTTGATGAAACCATAATCGGATGTTGCGGCGTTTCCCTAACGGATCGGAGGATCTCGACTTGGCTGTCTCCCAGAATGCGAGGTCGGCTCCTATTTAACGGCGCCGGTCGACCCAGCCTCGCCGATTGCCCGGATCCAAGATTAGGTGATGACGCACATCGGCAGCCGTCACTCGCTTGCGACCTTGGCGGCTGTTGTCGGGATGAGCAACCGCAACTTGACCCGTCACTTTGTGCAGGAAACCGGGGTTACACCGCACGAATTCGTCGAGCGCGCCAGGATCGATGCCGCCCGGATGCTGCTCGAGGCAGTGACCACCTGCTCGAGGCAGTGGCGCGTGACTGCGGCTTCGGCACGGCCGACCGGATGCGGCTCGTCTTCCAGCAGCGGCTGGGCGTGTCGCCGGCCCAGTACCGCGCCAGCTTTCGCAACTCGGCCTCGAGCGGCACCGCAGCATCCGGCACAGCGACCCGCTCCAGGGCAGCCCAACCGTGACGACCCGACGAAGACCTTGACCCGATCCAGCGCACATTCGACCGGATCCGACGCTCAGTGGGACTTCGGACACGGTTCCTGCGGCAGTAGGTTCTTCACAATGACTACGACAGAGGCCCAGAAGTTGTGTTAGCAGGGGTTGTCAGGCGGCGCTTTGCGCAACTTACCCAGCGGACTCGGTGAAGTGTGATTGCACTTCTCCCTCGCCCGTTTGATTTAGCTGAAATCAAGACGCCTTCTCCTGACTGGAAGTCAACAATCCAAGTGCTAGGGTCCATATTTGGTAGTTTGTTCTGTATTAGTGCGCCAGGAATCCAGCGCACAGTTGTACAACCCGGAGTACGTTTTTACCATACATTGGTTCGGCCGTTGAAGATGATAGCGCTCTGTTAGCAGTATTGCTCCTAGCTGGAGAAGGCTCTGCTATTGGTAGCTTGGTCCCGTTCGCTGCGCGCGCTCATCTCCCGATCGTGACACAATCTCCGCGTTCAAGGGTTCCTCGTTCCGGTTTCCTTTAGCGAAGAAGTATGCTGGAGCATCGGAATAACTGAAATCGGTTAAAGCTGGCAAGCAGCGGTTCGAAGGCAAGAATGGACGTCGCACAGCTTCAAAATTTCATTCAAGTAGCTGAGCTCGGCAGCCTCAGCAGCGCCGCCGATCATCTCAAGATGAGCCAGTCGGCTCTCAGCCGTCAAATCGGAGCGCTTGAGGATGTGCTCGGCGTGTCGTTGTTTATGCGACATCGACGAGGAATGGTGATTACGGCGCAGGGACGTAACATTCTGGAACGAGCCAGAGCTCTTGTGACGGAGTGGGACGAACTCAGCACTAGCACCCGTAGCTCCAGCATGCTCCTGAATGGTCAAGTTGCGACTCGCGTGATCCCGACGGTGGAGCAGCTTCGAAATTTCATTCAGGTAGCTGAGCTCGGCAGCCTCAGCAGCGCCGCCGATCATCTCAAGATGAGCCAGTCGGCTCTCAGCCGTCAAATCGGAGCGCTTGAGGATGTGCTCGGCGTGTCGTTGTTTATGCGACATCGACGAGGAATGGTGATTACGGCGCAGGGACGTAACATTCTGGAACGAGCCAGAGCTCTTGTGACGGAGTGGGACGAACTCAGCACTAGCACCCGTAGCTCCAGCATGCTCCTGAATGGTCAAGTTGCGATTGGTCTGCCTTCAGCGCTTGAAAGCGTTCTATCCATTCCGATAGTTTCGGCGTTCCAAGCTCAGCACCCGGAAGTTTTGGTGCAGCTGACGAGTGCTTACTCCGGCTACCTTTTGGAGCTGTTGCATCAGGGCGAGATTGACCTCGCTGTTCTGTACAATCCTCGCATATCCCATTCTTTACGTACAAAGACCTTATTACACGAGGACCTCTTCCTCATTGGTCCACCAGGGGCGGCACTATCACGGGAGTACCCATTGCCCTTTTGCGAGATTGCTCAGAAAGACCTTCTCCTCCCAACCAGGCGGAATGGCTTGCGGGATGTAGTGGAGACGAACTCTCGTAAGGCAAATGTTCAGCTCAACGTCGTCATAGAAGTGGATAGTTACACAGCGCTGCGAGACTTAGTGCGGCATGGTTATGGGTACACCATTCTGCCTCTAGCCCCGGTCTGTGACGAACTGAGCGCTGGCCAGCTCACGGCAGCGCCCATCACCGATCCAGTTCCAAGCTGCCGCTTGGCTCTCTCGTACCCGTCGTACCGTGACATCTCAAGAGCGGCACAGTTCGCAGGTGAAACTCTGACAACGTTGATCGCTGATCGGGTCTCTCAAGGCATTTGGCCTACTCGGATAAGCAAAACGTAAGCCACGAAGGCTTTGCGATATCGCCGAACGAGCACAATCCAGTCTTGACATCTGGTCACTCTCCCAGAGTATTCGCTACGTGATTTGTAAGTCCCAACGCGCGTTAAGGACAGCAACTGCTCTCTGGTAATTGGGCGACCGCGATGCTCCAACATGCCGGAATTGTTGTTCACAGCGTGCGTGTAGGGGAAGCAGCAGTGACGGGATCCGGTATCGGCCGTCAGGCATAGCCCGAGTCCGGATCAGCATCGACATTTCCATGGGGAGCCGCACCGGATCGGATCAGGTGATTAGGGTGAGGAGTTGAGCTCATCTACACGTGACGGGGGTCCCCCGGCTCCGTCTCATGAGACAAATCGAGTCCATGCAAGCGCGAGGCAGCCACACAATGAGCCGCATGTAGGCGAAGTGTCACAGCACGTCGTTAATCTGATGGGTTTCACCTCTATACGAAGGCGCGACCGCGGATCGTACGCTGGCGTACTGGCAGGGACTCCACAATCCCGAACTATCGCCTGGTGATCCTCGAGCACGAGTGAGGTCTGGTCGCTGACCGAAAGACTATCTTCGACAGATCCCCTGTCAACCTGGGCTCAAGCAAGATCATTCAGTTGCAGTGGCATCAGGTATCGCATTCATGGACGAGTCGGTTGTCCGCTGTCAGCGCGACGCTCTTAGCACGTCGGGTGCTCGGCCCTGTTTGGGACGTATCGCGTCCCGAGCGACCGTCAGAGTCTTTCCCGTATGGGCGGTTTGCTGCAGCGTCATCGGTTCCTCATGTCCCGCCACCCGGCTCAATAAAACAAAAAACTTCATCGCCTCCAAACACAGATGAGGATGGAGGCGGAGCACAAAGGTGAGGCTCTGCGCCTAATCCGTCAGGTACTTGGTCACGCGGAACAATCTTACTTGGAGGGATGTCCACCCACTTACCGTATTTGAGAGCAGTCCACCGTTGCTTGAGGTTGTCCCACTTCGCTTCAGTCGGAGCACAGTCCCGATTGCTGCAGCAGCTTGAGTTCTTAGTATCCGGACGCATGATCCCGTTATAAAGGTGATGGTATGAACCGTGGGACAGATTATGGTCATAAGAGTGCTCCTCATCAGCAAGAGCACGCCTGAAGCAGAGGGTC